>CADAGW010000367.1 GCA_902787475.1 uncultured Eubacteriales bacterium | reverse complement strand
ACGCGGCACAGAGGAACCCCTCCGTGCCGCGCTTATTCTGTCCGATGGTATCTCTTACTTCAGATTGAAGAAAGCATCCCGGCCCAGGTACCGGGCGCTCTCGTCCAGCTCCTCCTCGATACGGAGCAGCTGGTTGTACTTGGCGACGCGGTCGGTGCGGCTGGGCGCGCCGGTCTTGATCTGGCCGGCGTTCAGGGCCACGGCCAGGTCGGCGATGGTGGTGTCCTCGGTCTCGCCGGAGCGGTGGGAGACCACGGCGGTATAGCCTGCCCGATTGGCCATCTGGATGGCGTCGATGGTCTCGGTGAGGGTGCCGATCTGGTTGACCTTGATGAGGATAGAGTTGGCAACGCCCTTCTCGATGCCGGCCTTCAGACGCTCGGTGTTGGTGACGAAGAGGTCGTCGCCCACAAGCTGGACCTTATCGCCGATGGCGTCAGTGAGGAGCTTCCAGCCTTCCCAGTCGTTTTCGCCCATGCCGTCCTCCAGGGAGATGATGGGATAGCGGTCCACGAAGTCCTTCCACATGTCGGCCATCTCCTGACGAGTCATGGTGACCCCGGCCTTGGGCAGGTCATACTTGCCGGTCTCTTCGTTGTACCATTCGGAGGTGGCGGCGTCCATAGCGATCATGAAATCCTCACCGGGCTTGTAGCCGGCGGCGGAGATGGCCTGGACAATGGCCTTCAGGGCGTCCTCGTCCTTGGCCAGGTTGGGAGCATAGCCGCCCTCGTCGCCCACGCCGGCGGCAGGGGTTCCGTTCTCCTTCAGGACGGTCTTCAGGGTGTGGAAGACCTCGGCGCACATCTGGAGGGCCTGCTTCCAGGTCTTGGCCCCCACAGGCATGACCATGAACTCCTGGATATCCACGTTGTTGGTGGCGTGAGCGCCGCCATTGAGGATGTTCATCATGGGCACCGGCAGAGTCTTGGCGTTGACGCCGCCCAGATAGGTGTACAGAGGCATCCCCAGGCACTCGCTGGCGGCCTTGGCACAGGCCAGGGAAGCGCCCAGGATGGCGTTGGCGCCGATGCGCTTCTTGTTGGGGGTGCCGTCCAACTGGATGAGGAGCTTGTCGATATAGGGCTGGTCCAGGACGTTGAGCCCAACCAGGGCCTCGGCGATCTCCGTGTTCACATACTCCACGGCCTGGGACACGCCCTTGCCCATGTAGCGGCTCTTGTCGCCGTCCCGCAGCTCATAGGCCTCATAGATCCCGGTGGAAGCGCCGGAGGGCACTGCCGCGCGGCCCATGGTGCCGTCGTCCAGGAAGACTTCCACTTCCACGGTGGGGTTGCCTCTGGAATCCAGGATCTCCCGGCCCAGCACATCTACGATTTCGATCATCTGCTTCATAGTGTCATTCGCTCCTTTGCAAGTTCAGTGGTTCCTGCGGCCCGCCGAAGGGCGGTCCGGTCGTACATACTTAAATAATCAACGTCTTTCCGTCCATTTCCGCGGGCTTGTTCAGGCCCATCAGATCCAGCATGGTGGGGGCGATATCCGCCAGGCGGCCGTCCCGGAGACGCACGTCGGCGCCCACGATGCAGAAGGGCACCGGGTTGGTGGTGTGGGCGGTAAAGGGCTTGCCCTCCTCGTCCAGCATGATCTCCGCGTTGCCGTGGTCGGCGGTGATGAGAGCCACGCCCCCCATGTCCGAGGTGGCCTTCACCACCTGGGCCACGCAGTGGTCTACGGTCTCCACGGCCTTGACCGCGGCCTCAAAGACGCCGGTGTGTCCCACCATGTCGCAGTTGGCAAAGTTGAGGATGACCACGTCGTATTTGCCGCTTTCGATGCGGGCGGCGCATTCCTCCGCCACCAGATAGGCGCTCATCTCCGGCTGGAGATCGTAGGTCGCCACCTTGGGCGAGGGGATGAGCACCCGGTCCTCCCCTTCAAACACCCGCTCCTCGCCGCCGTTGAAAAAGAAGGTGACGTGGGCGTATTTTTCGGTTTCGGCGATGCGCAGCTGGGTCAGCCCCTGCTCCGCGATGTATTCGCCAAAGATCCGGGTGAGCTTTTGGGGCTTGAAGGCCACCTCCACGTTGGGCATGGTGGCGTCATACTGGGTAAAGCAGACGTAATGGGGACGGATGGCGCCCTTTTCCCGGGAAAAGCCGTCGAAATCGTCGTCGCACAGCGCCCGGGTGATCTCCCGCGCACGGTCGGGGCGGAAGTTGAAGAAGATCACGCTGTCCTCGTGGCGGATGGGGTCGTCCGAGACGATGACCGGCTCCACAAACTCGTCGGTCACGCCCTTGTCATAGCTGGCCTGCACGGCAGCCGAGCCGCTTTCCGCCCGCGGGGCGACGCCCCGTGCCAGCGCGTCGTAGGCGCGCTCCAGACGCTCCCAGCGCTTGTCCCGATCCATGGCGTAAAACCGGCCGGAGACCACGCCGATCCTGCCGCCGCAGGCGCGCAGCTTTTCCTCCAGCGCGCGGACGTAGGAAAGGCCGCTCTCGGGCGGGGTGTCCCGCCCGTCCAAAAAGCAATGCACCACCGGCTGCACGCCGTGTCTGGCGCACAGGTCGATGAGGGCGAACAGATGGGTGATGTGGCTGTGCACACCGCCGTCGGACA
>CADAGW010000366.1 GCA_902787475.1 uncultured Eubacteriales bacterium | reverse complement strand
CCTCAAAAAGGTCTCCGCCGTGGCCTTCGACGAGGAGCAGATCCCCGGCACAGACCTCTACTACGTGGACGAAAACCGGATCGAGCGCATTCCCGACGCCGCCTGGGAGCCCCTGCCGGACACCCAGGTCACCACCGGCGCGGGCTACGGCTTCGACCTCATTCACATTTCCGGCGCCGTACCCTGCGACAAAAAGCGGGTACTGGCCATTCTCGAATACGAGACCCCCGAGATCGACTACTTCGAGGACAAGGCCCAGTCCTACTTCAATGGCGTCATCGACCTCCACGCCCAGAACGGCATCACCTACGGCGGCTTCTACTCGGACGAGATGCACATACAGTTCGACTGGGATCTGGGCACCCATTTCGGCCAGACCGAGATCCACACCCGCTACATGACCCCCTCCCTGGTGGACACCTTCGCCTCCCTCTACGGCGACAATTACCATGACATGCGCAAATACATGGTCTACTTCACCTACGGCCGGGGCGAGGGAGCCTCCTTTGCCCCCGTGCAGCACGTGCTGGGTACCGACCCCGACCGGATCATGGACACTTGGCTCTTCCGCAAGCGCTACTTTGAGCTGCTCAGCGGCAGGGTTGTGCACCTGGCCTGCGCCGCCAAGGAATACGCCGAGTCCCTCTTCGGCGGGCCCATCATGACCCGGGCCCACGCCACCTGGCAGGAGGCCCCCACCTGCGACCACGTGGGCGATCCCAAGGACGGCCCAGTCTCCCGCTACGACTACCTGCCCACCTACGACTGGGGTGCCAGCATCCGGGAAAACATGTCCGGCTGCTACGATTACTTCCGCTGGAACGAGTTCCTGAGCGGCGCGGGCACCGACCACGCCGAGGGCGGCTTTGGAGACCGGGACTACTACTCCCAGGCCTTCGCCGCGTCCCTTGGCTCCCTCAACCGCTTTGAAAAGGCCTACTCCGCCATGTGGGGCTGCCCCAAGCCCATCGTGGACCGGTTCTATCACGTGGGCGCGGCCTACTCCGCCAAGGATCTGTTCCACGGCCTGCCCCAGGGCATGCAGCACCGGGAGAGCGACGTGCTGGTGCTCTACCCCACCCAGCTCAACTACCCCGAGGAGCGGTTCGGCACCTGGATCAGCCAGTACGGCTACTGCAACTACATCACCCAGGAAAAGCTCCTTGAGTACGGCTGCGCCACCGACGACGGACGCCTCTTGGTCAACGGCCGCTTCTACCGCGCCCTGGTGGCCCAGTACGAGCTGTTCCTGTCCCATGAGGCCATGGACATGCTGGAGTCCTTCGCCGCCCGGGGTGGCCGCCTCATTTGGACCGGCGCGCCAGCCCTGTACTACGACGACGGCGCTTCCTGCCGGGACCGGTTCCTGGCCCTCTTCGGCCTGTCAGATGTGGCCTCCCCGGCCCTGCCCACCTTCTGCCAGGGCGCCGTGGTCCAGTTCACCGGCCCCCTGTCCGGCATCTCTCCCATGGAGGTGCCCACCGCCCTCCGTCCCGACGGCATCTACCCCGCCACGCCTTCCACCGGCGTCCCCGCGGCCCTGTGCGGCGGCCAGACCGTAGGCGTAAAGAAAGGCAACTGCCTCTACCTGGGCTTCCGGGTCCGGGACGATCAGTCCGGCTCCACCGGCAGGGACATAGACACCCTCTACCGGGTGCTCCTGGCCATGGGCGGCTACTCCGAGGGCAGCCTCGAGGCCGCCTCCCGGGATCCCCAGGCCCGCTACATCATGAACCGCTTCCCCAACGGCTGCGTCACCGTGGCCAACCACTACCGCGCCTTCGAGGAAAGGGGCTGGAAGGGCGGCTTCTTCCGGGACGAGGAGGCAGACAAAAAGGCCCTGGAGGGCCGTCAGCTTCCCAGCGAGAGCATCGAGCTGACCGACGAATGCATCCTCGGTCACAGGGTCACCTGCTCCGCCTTCGGCGCCCTGTCCTACCGCTTCGACGGGCGGCTCACCGCCTTCGCCGCCGGCAAGGCCACCGGCATCACCCTGGACGGCACAGCCTACACCCTTTCGGACCGGCCCGTGGACCTGTCCTTTGCCCAGGTGGAAAAGCGCTTCGTGGCTCCCGGCATCCAGAACCTGGTCATGGCCCGGGCGGAGGGCCCCTGCACCCTCACCCTGCCCGTTTCCTTCGCCCCCAAAAAGGCCCTGGCCTGCACCGTGGACTGGCAAAACGCCCAGGATCCGGTGACCTTCACCTGCCGAAACGGCTCCGTCACCCTCACCGTAGACGACGCCCTGGCCGGCCGCTGGATCGCCCTGTTCGATTAACCCTCATCTCAAAACTGCACAGATATCGCTCCCCGCACTGACAGAAACGGAGCAACGTCCAAAATGATGTCATTGCGGGGAGCGAAGCGGCGAAGCAATCCGTTCTCCGTCCCTCCCGTCCCCCTTCCCATCACACCCGCACAAGGAGGGCTCCCCATGTCCCCATTCGTCTCCTCCTGGCGCATCGGCGTGGACTGCGACGAGGCCATATTCAACAAACAGCTGGACCTGGCCTGTCCAGCACCGACAGCTTCGCCTACATGCCCCTTCCCGACTTCAAAAAGCAGATCGACCTGTTCCCGCCCCGGGCCGCCCGCCTTCGGGCGCTGGGCATCCGGGTGGGCATGAACCTGTGGCCCAGCTTCGGCTCCATAGGCCACGAGAGGGGCCCGGGCCGCATGGTCAACCCCTTCCGCCCCATGGTGGGCATGGACGGCCGGGAGGAATACGGCCTGGCCTGCCCCACCTCAGCGGAGTTTCTGGACTACATGTACCAAAAGCTGGCGCTCTGCGCCAAGGCCGGCCCTTCCTTCATCTGGATCGACGACGACATGCGCTTTACCCACCTGGCCGGCACCCCGGAGCACGGCGCGCCCTATCCCTGCTTCTGCGACGAGTGCGTAAAGGGCTTCATGAACGGCCAGTTTGGCAGCCGTCAGGCTTTGGTGGACGCCCTCAACGCGGACGCCGACGGCTCCCTCCGCCGGGCCTGGTGCGCCTACGGGGCGGACCGCATCGCCCTGTACTGCCGCACCCTCCGCGCCGCGGTGGACTCGGTGGACCCCTCCATTGACCTGCCCCTTATGACCGTGGGCGAGACCCACTCCACCTACTCCGGCGACTACATTGAAAAGGCCATGTCCGCCCTCCGCTCCCGGGGGGCACGGCCCGGCCACGGCTTTTTCAACGACGACACGCCCCGGCGCATATTCCGCAAGACCATGGACGTGTCCCGCCAGATCGCCCGCTACCCCGCCTCCTGCCGTGACAACATCCAGTTCGAGGAGGAGAGCCACCCCCGCACCCGCCTTGGCAAGGCTTTTTTGACCCGTCTCACCGAGGTGGCCCTGTCCCTG
>CADAGW010000365.1 GCA_902787475.1 uncultured Eubacteriales bacterium | reverse complement strand
TCCTCGTAGTACACGTCGTAACCCGCCAGCTGTATGACCCGTATGCCCAGGGCGCAGCCCAGTTCCAGCGCGCCGGACATGATCTCAAGGCTCCTTGCCCGGGTCTTCCCGTCCCGGCTGCCCAGGGGGTATTTGCGGTGGGCGCTGAGGCATATGGAGCCTATGGGGACGCCCTCGCCCTCCATATCGTCCCGTAGCCGCCGGATCTGCTGCTTGTCCCATTGAAGCCTGGCCAGGCGGCCCTCGGTCTCGTCTATGCTCATCTCCACATAGTCAAAACCCATGCGGCGAGCCGAAGCAAGCTTTTCTTTCCAGTTCAGGGACGCGGGCATTGCCTTTTCGTAGATGCCCAACCGATACGGCGTCATGGTCAACCCTCCAGTTCCCTGTGAAGCTGGGACAGTGTCCGCTCCACCCGCAGGTATTTTTCATACTTCGCGGCGTATACGTCCCGCAGTGCCGGATTGGGCAGGCAGACCCTGTTCACCTTTACCATGGCCCTGGCCGCCTCCTCCAGCGAGGGATACGCGCCGCAGGCTACGGCGGCGGTCATGGCCGCGCCCAGCGCGCCAAGCTCGTCCACGTCAATGGTCTCCACGGGCAGCCCCAGTATATCGGCAAACATCTGCACCCACAGATCGGAATGGACGACACCCCCCGCCAGCCGCACGGCCTCGGCGGGCACTGGGCGGCTCTTCTGCAGGCGTTCCACCTGCCTCTTGTGGCCGAATACCACGCCCTCGCACACCGCCCGCAATACCTGGGCCCGGCTGTGCCAGGCCTCCAGCCCCACGAAGGCCGACTTGGTTCTGGGATCGTCGGTGCCGCCGTAGAGGTAGGGCAGGAATATGATGCTTTCGGAGTCCGGCCCGGCGGAGCCCGCCATGGCGTTCCCCCAGGCGTACAGGTCTTCGCCCTTCGCCGCCGCGGCTTCCTCCATGAAGGTCTTGAGCATCCAGTCGTAGTTGGACGCGGAGGTGGGCGAGCATTCCTCGGCGAGATAGTACCCCGGCAGGCAATACAGGGAATTCATTTTCACGCTGCCGTCCGTGACGGGGGTCCTGGTGATGTATTCGTTGATGGCCCAGGTGCCCGCGATCACCGCGATACGGCTGTTGTCGCAGATATCCATGCCGATGGCGCAGGCGTCGATGTCGAACAGGCCCCCGGTCACCACCGTGCCCGGAACCAGGCCCGTCTCCCTGGCGCAGCTTTCTGTCACCTGACCGCAGGCTTCCATGGAGCCTATGAGAGGCGGCAGCTTGTCAGCGATGGATTCCAGGCCATATTCCTTCAAAAGCTCCACGTCGAAGCGCGCCTCCGGGAGATTCAGCAGTCCGGAGCCCGAAACGTCGGTGATCTCTGAACGGGCTTCCCCTGTCATGCGGTAGCGGATGTAGTCCTTCACGTCGAACACGTAGCGTATCTTTTCCAGCGTGCCCGGCTCGTTTTCGTCCAGCCAGCGGAGAAGGGCGGCGGGTTGGCTGGCCAGAAGGCTCTGGCAGATCCGGGGATATACCCTTTGCGCTACGCCGTCCCTGTACCACCTTTCCACCACTTCATAGGCCCGGCTGTCGGTGGACACGATGCCCGGGCGCACGGGCCGGCCATCCTTCCCCCAGAGGTACAGCCCTTTCCCGTGGCCGGAAAAGGAGACGCCCGCGATATCGGCTGGGTCCGCGCCGGAGGTCTCCACGGTTTCCCGGATCACCTCGCAGTTCATTCGCCAGAGCTCCTCCATGTCCCGCTCGGTAAAGCCGGGCCGGGGCGTCTGCATGGGTATGCTTCGCTTCGCGGAAGCCACTGCCCGTCCGTCCATGTCGAAGAGGACCGCCTTTACATTGGTTCCCCCGTGATCGACGCCCATGACGTATCGTTTCATATTGTTCCCTCCAGATATTCCTTCCGGATATGCAATGCGCGCCCTTCAAAGATAACCTTATCCGGGCGCGTGCAGGTCAAGTACATGCTTCCATTCGGTTTTACGGCTTCCCCGGGCAATGGGGGCCGAAGTGCTTGAGCATCACCAGCGGCTCCACCGCGCTGGTGTTGGTGACGGTCACGCCTTCGCAGGCCGCCGCGTCGGTGACGAAGAATTCGTCCAGGTAGTTCTGCCCGAAGCGCAGCAGGGTAGGCGTCTCGCAGTCGTAGGGGCCGATCTTCCCGTGGCCCTGGGTGAGTATGACGCCGTGGGCGGCCATGTCCTTCATCACCACGCTCTGGCCGGGGAATACGGTCAGCTCCTTGGCGCCCACATAGTCGTTTCCGTATACGATCCACTTCTGCAGGCAGCCCTCGGGGGCAGTGTTATCCACGATGGGCGGGCGGAAATAGTGCTTCCGGTAGTCCGGGTCCACGTTCTTCTCCCAGTCCAGCAGAGAAAATATGTAGTCGATGTCGTCCTTTTTGTCCGCGGGCACGTTCTCGTTCAGGAAGAATTTGTCGTATACCTCACCGGATCGTATACGGAGTTCACGTCGCTGTTCCATTGGGGCTCGTATGTCAGGTAAGAGCCCGGCGCGTGGATCACGCCCGCGGGGGTATACCAGCCCGTGCCCAGCTGTATGCGGAACGCCCGGGACAGCTCCGTGATGCGGTTGTCCCCCATTTCGTACATCCGCAGCCGCTCCTTCACTTCCTCCGGGGTGACCTCCGGGGAGAAGCCGAAGTAGGTAGCGGGCATGGTGCCGGGATAGTTGTTCAGCTGGGGCGGATAGTAATAGCACTCCGGCTTGCCCAGGCGCTCCACCAGCGCCGCCTTGTCAAAGGTCAGGTGCACATGGTGGAACAGAGGCACGGAATAATCGAAAAACTTGGAGTACATGGGCCAGGTGCCGTATTTCTCCCACATGTCCTTGCCCAGCCTTATCAAACGTCAGGTGCACATGGTGGAACAGCGGCACGGAATAATCGAAAAACTTGGAATACATAGGCCAGGTGCCGTATTTCTCCCACATGTCCCTACCTACGGCTTCCGCGCCAAGCTCGTCCACCGCTTCCTTCAGGGTGAAGCGTATGGACTCGTCGTCCGGCGGCGACACATAGCTCATACCCTCGTCCTCGGCGGCCAGCGGCCCGTTGTTGGCCCGGATCACGGAGGAGAACCAGCGTTCCTTGATGGCGCCCCGGGCGGTACCCAGCGCGAAGTAATCGTCGGGATGGAGCTTGAGCCTGTGCCCGGGCTGGGAGAACAGGCGCGGAACAAATACGGGACACAGCCGGAAAACCCCCTGATACCG
>CADAGW010000364.1 GCA_902787475.1 uncultured Eubacteriales bacterium | reverse complement strand
TTGGGACGTGTGCACCTACAACGGTGACATCTACTTCATCCCCGAGGACAACTATTCTCAGTGGACCAACCATGGCTTCGCCTATCGTCTGGACTGGGCGAAGGAAGCCGGCCTTGAGAACGGCTGCGAGACCTGGGACGACCTGACCACCTACGTGAAGTACGTCAAGGACACCTACGGCGATCAGCTGATCGCGCTGTGGGACACCGACGCCACCGCTTATCCGGCGGGCGGCTACATCACTTCCTTCGCGAAGTGGCGCTCCATCGACGGTCTGGCCAGCGGCGCCATCTGGGGCGGCTATCTGGACGATCCGTACACCATCAACTGCCTGTATCTGGAAGAGACCGACCGTCTCGTCGAGTATGCCAAGCTGATGAAGGAATGGGACGAGATCGGCGTGTGGCCGACCGACGTTCTGTCCAACACCGGCGCTGACAACCGCCTCGAGTTCCGTCAGGGCAAGGTTGCTCTCGAGCAGCATCACACCCAGACCTGGACCGGCCTCGTCTCCCCCAATGCCAGCACTGACAACACCATGTACATCGAC
The DNA here is from genome assembly GCA_902787475.1 of uncultured Eubacteriales bacterium. Classification (GTDB taxonomy): domain Bacteria; phylum Bacillota; class Clostridia; order Christensenellales; family Aristaeellaceae; genus RUG13279. The sequence continues at coordinate 2,044 of CADAGW010000364.1, read as the reverse complement.
GACGAAGACGCCGACGTGGGCTTCTACTACTGGGGCAAGGAAGCCGGCTATGTGACCCGCGACCTGGTGACCCATGGCGTCGCCGCCGTGTCCGCCGCTTCCGAGAACCCCGAGCGCACCCTGATGGTCTACGACATGCTGCGCAACGATCGCGACTGCTACGATCTGTTCAACTACGGCCTGAAGGATCGCACCTACGCCATCGACGAGAACGGCTATCGCTACACCCCCGACACCTACGTGGCGGACAACGACAGCATCTCCACCAACTGGTGGTGGGGCCGCAACGACGATCTGGAGATCCCCAGCGCCGCTATGAACTGGGACGCCATCAACGCTCTGTATGATGAGTATGATGCCATCGCCGTGATGTACCCCTACGAGGCGTTCGTGTTCGACAACACCAACGTGCAGTCCTACATCAACACCTGCAACGAGACCTACAACACCTACATGAAGCTCCTTTGCTTCGGCCAGTACGATGAGACTCCCGAAGAGAAGGTTGCCGAGTTCCAGGATGCTCTGCGCGCCGCCGGCTGCGACCTGGTGACCGAGGAGCTGCAGAACCAGATCAACGCTACCTACAACAAGTAATTCCTCCATTCAAAAGGACGCCGCGTTCTCGCGGCGCCCTTTTCTTTGTGTAAGGGGAGGCGCTGGGGCCTCCCCGGCCCCAGACCCCGGCCAAAGGGATTCAATCCCTTTGGAATCCCGTTTTCCGCCTTCGGCGGGGAATCAATATGATAAAAGCAGGGATTCGTTCCTATCAATGCGCTCTGCATATGAACGGATCCCTGATTTATCATGAAATTGTCCCCGCCCGAAGGGCGAAGAGGGGATTCCAAAGGGACTTGTCCCTTTGGCGAGGTGGTCTGGAGGGCGAGGAGCCCTCCAGCGCCTCCCCGTCTCCCCTTATCCCATCTTGACGATGCACTCCCCGGTGAGGCCGGAGCGGGTTAAGGCGCAGATGCGGGCCTCTCCGCCCGATTGGCCCGCCCGGACATAGGCGATGGCCCGGCCGCCCAGGGTCATCCGGTGATCCTCCGTATAGGGCATCAGGTCGTCGGGCCGACCGTTCTCGATGCCGATCAGGCGCATATCGCCCATCACCTGCACGCGCACGTCCTCATCCGCGGAGGGCCTGCCGTCCTTGTCCACCAGGCAGATCTCCACCTGCACCACGTCCATGCCGTCCGCCCCGGCCTGGCACTTGTCCGGCACGAGGCATATCCTCTGCGCCGCCTGGGTGGTATAGAGCCTGTCCTCGCACTCCCCCGCCTGGCACATCAGCTCGCCCGCCTCATAGGGCACCTCCCACGAGGCCCGACACCCGTCCTCGGGCCCAATGGCCTTTTTGCCCAGTGAGCGGCCGTTGATGAACAGCTCCGCCTCCGGGAGAGCGGTGTAGCAGCTGACCATCTTTTTTTCTCCCGGCTGGCCCTCCCAGCGGAAGCTCTCGTCCCATATGCCGTGGCGCTCGCTCTCGCCGCTGCCCACGGCCAGCTTCACGAACCGCTCCTTGGTCCACAGGGCCTTCCTTTGCCAGAACAGGGGCTTGTCGTACCCCGCCAGGTTCAGCATGCCCGCCTGGCTGATGCGCACCGGCCAGCCCCGGCACTCGCCCAAAAAGTCGATGCCCGTCCACAGGAACTGGGCGGAAATGAACTCGTTGTCCCGCACCGCGTACCAGGCCTTGGGATTGTGGCTGTTCTCGCTGCCCAGTATCACACGGCCCGGATAGGTGTTATGATCGTCCAGATAGAAATGCTCCCGGTAATTGTACCCCACCACGTCCAGGGCGTCCGCGTAGCCCGTGCGGTTGCTCAGCTCCGGGAAGGACAGGGCGCTGGTCACGGGCCGGGTATCGTCCAGGCTGTGCACGATGCCCGTCAGTTCCCGGGCCACCACCGCCAGCCGCCCGGCGTCCGGCTTCCTGTCGTCGTACACCCGCTCCGCCGCCGGCTTGCCCGCGTCGTTGTTGCCCAGCACCTCCTTGAACAGGGGGGTCACGTAGGGGTCGTTGGGATAGTCGATCTCGTTGCCA
>CADAGW010000363.1:2053-4662 GCA_902787475.1 uncultured Eubacteriales bacterium | reverse complement strand
GAGGGCGGCGGCGTGGGCGGCGACCTGATCGACCAGGTTGACAAGTGGTGGGACGCCGCCACCGCCAAGGACGGAAAGATGATCACCGTGCCTTCCCTCAAGCCCGACGGCAGCATGCCCTACAAGACCCTGGTGATGCGGGGCGACTGGCTGGACAAGCTGGGCGTGACCGAAGAGACCCTGCCCAAGACCGTGGATGAGTTCGTGGATCTGATGTACCGCTTCACCAACGAGGATCCCGACGGCGACGGCGAGGCCGATACCTACGGCATGTCCGCCACGGGCGTGAAGGCCCTCTTCGGCGCCTACGGCCAGTACTGCGGCTTCATCGGCGGCACCAGCTACTGGTATGAGAAGGACGGCGAGGTGCTGAACCCCGACGTCAGCGACGAATCCAAGGAGGTCGTGTCCATACTGGCCAAGATGTACGCCGACGGCGTCATCGATCCCGAGTTCGTCACCGGCACCGAGGCGGTGGCGGGCAGCTATTGGGCCATCTCCAACGGTCTGGTGAACGCCCGCTACGGCGCGTCCGCCCTGGCCTCCATCGACCACTTCCGGCTCAAGGAGGTGCTGGGCGACAACGGCGGCCCCGTGGCCCAGGAGTATTGGGCCGTGAACGGCGACGACGCCACCTTCGTGTATGCCCCCTGGCCCGCCGGCCCGAGCGGCGACTATGGCTACTGCGTGGGCGAGGCCGTGGCCGTCAGCGAGAGCCCGGTGTACAACGCCGCGCTCAATGACGATCCCGAGAAGCTGGCCAAGATCTTCAAGATCATGAACGCCTTCGCGGTGGACGACGAGCTGTGGACCCTGGCCGCCTACGGCATCGAGGGCGAGCACTACACCGTCAGCGAGGACGGCACCATCGTGCGCAACGGCGACATGACCAACGCGGATCTCAACGCCGTGGGCGTGTGGGGCTGCCGCTCCCTCTACGGCGCGGACCGGGCGTACAGCGAGTTCAGCTACAACACCCTGTTCTACAACGACAAGTCCATCGCCAACCGGCTGAACTGGTTCAAGAAGGATCAGTACAACAGCTACATCCAGAACGCCGTCACCGCCGTGCTGCCCTCCGCGGGCGACCTGCAGAGCGAGCTGAACACCTACCGGGACGAGACCTGGATCTCCATGATCAAGGGCGACGTGTCCATCGAGGACGGCTGGGCCGACTACGTGGCCACCTACATGGATCTGGGCGGCGAACAGCTTTACAACGAGGCCAACGAGTGGTACAATAACAAGTGATCCCGGCCCTGATGGGCTGATGGGACCCAATGCGCAGGCGGGAGACCGGCATGGCCTCCCGCCCGTTTTGTGAGGCGGCTATGGACAGAGAGATTCGGGAATATCTGGAGGATCGGCTCTTTCCCCGGGTGCGGGGGGACGGCGGGTGGATGGAGATCTGCCGGGAGACGGAGGACGGAGCGGTGCTGACGGCCCGGGGCGAGTGCGCCCAGTGCGCCTGCGCGGAAAAGTGCGCGGCGTGGCTGTCGGACATGGTGGAGAAGCGCTTCGGCGTCCCCATCCGCTTTGAGCTGGACAAACGGCCCTTCATCTGGCGCAGGTAAGGAGGCAGGCATATGGCACACGTACCCGTGATCCGGCGCTCCATGCGGCCCGACGAATGGACCAAGGTGCGCATGGGGTGGTTAAGGGGCATGATCTATTCCGACGCCCGCCAGATCGAAGGCTGGACCATCCGGGAGGGCGTACAGACGGGCGAGATGTCCTATGAGATGGACGACGACGCGCCCCGGGCCCTTAACAGGGGAGATCTGTATTTTACGCCGGACGGCACCGCCTTTTTGTCCGTCACGGCCACGCTTCCCAAGGACATGATGGGAGATGCGGGCATACGGCTTCGCCTGCGGACGGCGGCGGAGATGATCGTGAGGATCAACGGACAATTCGCGGGCGGCATAGACCCCAACCGGGATACCCTTCCCCTGCCCCCGGCCATAGACGGAGTGTACCGCATCGAGATCGAGGGCTACAACCGATCCAAGCCCGACGACGACCGGAGCGAGGACGCCATCGCGCTCAAGGGCTGCCGGCAGGTGTTTCAGGGGGCCCAGTTTGTGCGGGTCAACGGGGACGCCAGGGATCTGTATTACGACGCGGCGGTGTTTTGGGACATCCTCTCCGGCGGCCAGTGGGACGAGGACGCCTGCGCGCACATTTCAAATCACCTGTACCGTGCCCTCAATATGATAAACTGGGACACGGGCGAGGGGATGCGCGAGGCCCGATCCTATATCCGGCGGGAGCTGTATGAATGCGATCTCTACCGGGGCAGCGGGCGGGTGGCCCTCATGGCTCACTCCCACCTGGACGTGGCCTATTACTGGCGGCGGATCCACTCGGTGCAGAAAAACGCCCGCACCTGCCTGATCCAGATGGAGCTGATGGACAGGTATCCGGAGCTGACCTTCACCATCACCCAGGCGTATCTCTTTGAGACGCTGGAGAAAAACTACCCGGAGCTGTTTGCCCGGGTGGCGGAGAAGGTGAAAAATGGGGCCTTTGAGCCGGTGGGCGGCATGTATGTGGAGAGCGACTGCAACATTCCCTCCGCCGAGAGCCTGATCCGCCAGTTTTTCTAC
>CADAGW010000363.1:0-2042 GCA_902787475.1 uncultured Eubacteriales bacterium | reverse complement strand
CGTGTTCGGCAACAGCGCCATACTGCCCCAGATCCTGAAAAACTGCGGCATAGAATACTTCGTGTCCAACAAGATGTCCACCTGGAACGACACCAACCGGTTCCCCCACAACCACTTCATATGGCGGGGGCTGGACGGGAGCCAGGTGTACGCCTGCGTGCCGCCCACCCACTTTATCACCGCCTGCACGCCCACGGAGATCATGGCCAACTGGGCCGCCTTCCAGGACAAAAAGAGCGGCGGGGAGACGCTGTGCATGTTCGGCTACGGCGACGGGGGCAGCGGCGTGACGGAGGAGATGATGGAGTATGAGCGGCGGCTTGGGGACATCGCCATGATGCCCCGCACACATCTCACCGGCGCGTCCGCGTTCCTCCGGCAGAACCTGAACGAAAACGTGCCGCTGGCCGCCTGGGACGGGGAATTGTATCTGGAGATGCACCGGGGCACGTTCACTACCAAGTCGGACCTGAAGGAGCGGAACCGGCGGCTTGAGATCCTTTTGCGGGACGTGGAGATGGCCTGCGCGGCGCGGTATCTGGCCGGGGAGCCTTATCCCGCCGAAGATCTCGAAAAGCTGTGGAAGGCGCTGTTGGTCAACCAGTTCCACGACATACTGCCCGGCAGCCACATCCGCCCGGTGTTTGAGGACGCCATGGCGGACTACGAGCGGATCGAGAGGGAGGCATTGGCCCTGGCGCCCCGAATGGAGGGGATATACTGTAATACCCTCAATATCCCCCGCACCGGGCCCCACTTCGTGCCCTGCCCGGAGGGGCGGGACAGCCGGATGGGCGCGGCGGGCGACTGGCGGGATGTGGACATGCCGCCCCTCACTTCCATGGCCCTGCCGCCGGTGGAAGATGTGCCCATGGAGGCGTCAAAATGCCGCCGGGAGGGAGATATGTGGGTCGTGGACACGCCGCGGGTACATGTATGCCTGCTTCCCGACGGGGCCATATCCTCCTGCCGGGACGACGAGGGCCGGGAGTACGCGGCGGGAGACTTCAACCGCCTCAGGCTGTTTGAGGACATACCGGGCAACTACGACTCCTGGGACATACTGCCCACCTATCGGGACCGGCCCCTGCCGATCGGGGCGGAAAAGCCCCTGACGCTGATCCGGGAGGACGGGCAGACGGCGCTGTTCTCCTGTGAGCTTGCCACGAAGAAGAGCCGGTGGGTCCGGCGGATCCGGGTATGGAAGGATCGGCTGTGGATCGAGGTGGAGAACGACGTGGACTGGCGGGAGGATCACGTGCTGGCCAAGGCGGAGTTTGTGTGCAATGTGCGCGCGCCCTACGCCCTGTGCGACACCGGCGCGGGGTACATATGCCGGGAGACCAACCGGAACACCACCTGGCAGCAGGCCCGGTATGAGGTATGCCACCACAAGTGGTGCGACCTGAGCGAGGTGGGCGGCGGCGTGGCGCTGATCAACCAGGGGAAGTACGGCGTGGGCATATGGGACAATGTGCTCTCTTTAAGCCTGCTCAGGGCCCCCTGCCGCCCGGATCTGGCTGCGGACCGGGGAAGGCACCAGTTCTGCTACCTCATCCTGCCCCACAAGGGCACGGCGGTGGAGGCGGGAGTGAACCGGACGGCGCTGATGTACAACCATCCCCTGCGGCAATGGGATCTGCCCCCTCTGAATCTTCCCTGCGACCCGGCCCTTCATTTGATGGCCGTGAAGAAGTACGAGGACGGGGACGGGATCATCGTCCGCCTGTGCGAGACCGAGGGCAGGCGGGGCGTGCTCCGTTTCCCCGGCCCGGTGGAGAGCATGGACATGCTGGAGACCCGGGTGCTGTCCGTCTCCGACGCCGTGCCCTACGCCCCCTTCCAGATCCTCACCATCCATATCGCAACAAAGTGACCAGGGGAGGCGCCGGAGGGCTTCTCGATCCTCAATTCGCAATGGTCGCTTTTGGAATCCGTATATCCAAATGCTCCCTTGCTCATTGGGCTTATTCCGCCGTATTTCGCCCACTGGGCGGCGGCTTCGTGCGGTCCTCAATTCGCAATGGTCGCTTTTGGAATCC
>CADAGW010000362.1 GCA_902787475.1 uncultured Eubacteriales bacterium | reverse complement strand
GGAATTTGAGGACAGGCTTCGCCACATGCGGGTCCAAAGGGACGAAAGGATGCGCAGGATGGTGGAGCGGCTCAACGCCATGGGCGTGGGCATCACCCTGAGAGAAGCCGTAAAGGACGCCACCGGGGCGGTGGGACGGGCTCACCTGGCCAGAGCGCTGGTGCGCCGGGGCTCCGCCCGGGACATACGGGACGCCTTCAATCGGTTTTTGGCCCCCGGCAGGCCGGCGTATGTGCCCCGGGAAAAGCTGAGCGTGGAGGACGCCATACGCATGATCCGCTCGGTGGGGGGCGTGCCGGTGATCGCCCATCCGGGCCAGGAGCGCTCGGAGGGGTATTGGAGCATCGAGCGGCTGAGGCCCTGGGTGCAGGCCGGGCTGATGGGCCTGGAGTGCTACCACCCGAGCCACAGCCAGAGGCAGTGCGACGAGCTGCTGACGCTGTGTCGGCGGCTGGGTCTGCTGGTGACCGGCGGCAGCGATTATCACGGAAAGGTCAAACAGGTGCGCCTGGGCGAGGCGCTGGAGAGATGGAACGGCAAAGATGAGGATTTCGCCCGATTCATAAAAGCGATAAAACGAGGAGACGTATGACACAGAAATCCCGGTATGCGAGCCGTCCCGGCTCCCGGCGCAGGAATCAGAAGCGGGCCCTGATCGCGGTGGCCTGCGTGCTGGCGTTGGCGCTGGCGGGCGGGATCTGGGCGGGCATCGCTGCCCACAACCGGCGCGTGGCCGCCGAGAGGGCCGAGGCGGAAAGGCTTCGGCTCATCGAGGAGGAACGCTCCAGGGTGCAGGCGGAGGTGGACGCCGCGCAAAGCGTGTTCGCGGAAAATATATATCTGGACGGAGAGAAGATCTCCGGACGGGGGTACGACGAGGTGCTCTCGGATTTTACCGCCCGGTACGACGAGCGGCTCAAAAGGGACGTGACCATCCGCTTCAGCGGCGGGGAATGGCATTTTTCGGCGGCCCAGGTGGGCGGCACCGTGGACGTGAAGGAGCAGGTGGACGCGGCGTGGCGCATCGGCCACACCGGGGATACGGACGAAAAATACGCCCAGCTCCAGGATCAAAAGACCACTTCGGCCTATTTCAGCGTGTCGCTCCGGTATGACCGGGAGGCGCTGGAGGCCTTCGCCAAGCAGCTCAAGGAGGCCGTGGACAAGGAGCCCGTGGACGCCACCATGGAGGTGGTGAAGGCGGGCGAGGTGGAGTATACGGACTCGGAGATCGGGTACGACCTGGATCTGGAGGAGACGGAGGCCCTGCTGGTTCGGTCTGTGGAGGAGGGCGGGACGGACGACATCGAGCTTCTGCCCCAGGTGATCGAGCCGGAGGTGACCGAGGATACGCTGGCGGGCACCTATGTGCAGCTGGCCAAGTACGCCACGTATTACAACGGCAGCACCTATGAAAGATCCGCCAACATCAAGCTGTGCCTGGACAAGTTCAACGGGCTCATCGTGGAGCCCGGGGAGAAGGTGTCCTTTAACGACGTAGTGGGGCCCAGGACCACGGGCCGGGGCTTCAAGGAGGCCGTGGAGTACGTAAACGGCAACAAGGAGCTGGGCGTGGGCGGCGGCACCTGCCAGGCCAGCACCACCGTGTACGGCGCGGTGCTCAGGGCCGGGCTCACCATCAACCAGAGGCAAAGCCACAGCCTGCCGGTGAAATACGTGCCGCCCAGCCAGGACGCCACCGTGTCCAACAGCGGCGCGGACCTGGTATTTACCAACAACACGCCGGGGAAGCTGTATATCTACACCTCCATCAACAAGGAAAAGATGCGGGCCATGGTGACCATATACGGCACGCCCATCAAGCAGAACATACGCATCGAGATCGAGTCGGAGATCATACAGAACGATATCGCCGCCAATCCCAAGTATATAAAGGATACCGAGGGGATCCACGTGTGGTATAAGGACGAGGCGCCGGTGCTCAAGACCCAGGGCTCCACGGGGTACCGCAGCAAGGCGTACCGGGTGTATTACAGCACCGTGTCCGGGGCGGAGGTGCGCAGGGAGGAGCTCTCTGTGGACTACTATTCGCCCATTCCGGCGGAATATTATGTGGGCGTGCATTGACGCGCCAAGGGAGGGAATAAATGGATAAGAAGGTATTTCTGACCCAGAAGGGGCCCAAGGCCGTGGGGCCCTACTCCACCGCGGTGTGCTATGGGGACACGGTGTATGTGTCCGGCATGATCCCTGTGGATCCGGCCACGGGCAAGTTTGAGGACGACGTGTCCGCCCAGGCCAGGCAGGCCTTCGAGAACGTGGGCACCGTGCTGGGCGAGATGGGATTGGGATATGGCGACGTGCTCAAGACCACCGTGTTCCTGACCGACCTGGGGGATTTCAAGACCGTCAACGAGATCTACGCGAAGTATTTCGGGCCCGACTATCCCGCCCGCTCCTGCGTGCAGGTGGCGGCGCTGCCTCTGGGTGTGAAGCTGGAGATCGAGATCATAGCGGGCCGCAGGTGACCCGTGAGAAATACAAGGGAGGGCGCAGAATGTGTCACTATATGGGACAGACCCTGGGAAGCTCACAGGTCATTCGCTTTTCCGACGGGAATACCTTCGTCCGGGTCAATGAGTCCGTGCGGGACTGTGTGGTCTATCTGGTGCAGCCCATAGCCCTTTCTCCCAACGACGAGTTCGTGGAGATCCTGTTCTGGCTGGACGCCTTCAAGCGGGCCAGCGCCAAGTCCGTGATTTTGGTGATGCCCTACTTTGGCTACGCCAAGGGCGACAAGAAGGACGAGCCCCGTACCTCCATTCGGGCCCGGGTGTGCGCCGAGAGCATGGAGCTGGCCGGCGCGGATCGGTTCATGGTGATGGATCTGCACGCCTCCCAGGTGCAGGGCTTCTTCAAAAAGTCCATGGATCACCTCTACGCCATGCCGGCGCTCACCGCGTATGTGCGCAAGCTGAACCTGGATAACACCGTGGTGGTGTCTCCCGACGCCGGCTATGCCAAGCAGGCCCGCCGGTTCGGCGCGGCCCTGGGTCTGCCCGTGGCCATCGGCGACAAGCAGCGCAGCGACCATACCGAGAACGCCGAGGTGCTGGAGATCATCGGCGACGTGGAGGGGAAGAACGCCCTGATCGTGGACGACTTCACCATCTCCGGCGGCACCCTGGCCAACCTGGCCTATGAACTCAGGCGGCGGAACGTCAAGAAGATCACCGCCCTCCTGTCTCACAATATCATCAGCGAGGCCGGCGTCAAAAAGCTGGAGAACAGCCCCATCGATATGGTCATCTCTACCGATACCGTGGACAACCCCAATATCGTGGGGCACGACATGTTCCGCACCATCTCCGTGGCCCCTATGTTCGGCGAGACCATTACCCGGTATCACAACTACCAGTCCATAAACGATCTGTCCAGCAAGCTGCCGGAGGAGCTGTTCGACGCCTGCGTGCGGGAGATGGAGAAATAACGGCACAACGCCCTGCGGCGCGGGTTCGTCCCGCGCCGGTTTTCTTTTTGGAAGAGGCGGGGGCTACGCTGAGGGCTTCTCGCCCTCAGACTCCTCGCCAAAGGGATCAGTCCCTTTGGAATCCCATTTTCGCCCTTCGGGCGGGACACTATTCTGCTTCTCCCGCTCATGACTGCGCATCCCGCAAGGCTTCCCCTTGAGAGAAAGCTGTCAGCCACAGGCTGACTGATGAGGGGCCCCCCGTCCCTACGGTCGACCCAATGTCCCCGCATTGCCCTGTGCGTCATTGCGAGGCGCCGAAGGCGGCGAAGCAATCCGTCCTCTAAACATATCACCCACCCCAAAGGACGCGCCGAAACCAGCGCGTCCTTTTTGCGTTGACTTCCTTTCCTCTCTGTGATACAATGGCCCTGCAAAAATCCGGCACACACAGGAGGACGCTCATGGAACTCTCTCTCATGCCCGACGCCCAGCGTGCCCTGGACCGTCACGAAGCCTTCTGGAACCGGGCGGTGATCGACCGCGTCCCCGTGGCCGTCACCCTGCCCCGGCCCGGCGCGGCCCCAGTACCCACCCGCTCCTACGCCGACTATCAGCAGCAGTGGCTGGATATCGACTTTCGTGCGGAGCAGATGGAGGCCCAGCTTTCCTCCTGTCTCTACCCCTACGACGCCTTCCCCGTGGCCTTCCCCAACCTGGGCCCGGAGATCTTTTCGGCCTGGTGCGGCTGCGGCTACCGCTACGGAGCCACCACCACCTGGTCCGAGCCCTGCGTGCTGGACCCGGACACGGACACGGCCCGCCTCGACATGAAGCACCCGCTCTTCATCCTCCTCATGCGCTTTACCGATCTGCTCCTGGAGCGGGGGAGGGGCAAATTCATCACCAGCCTCACCGACTTCCACCCCGGCGGTGACCACCTGGCGGCCCTTCGGGATCCCCAGCAGCTGTGCATAGACGTGCTGGAGCGGCCGGAATGGATCCGGCAGGCCCTCATCGACTCCGAGGCGGAATACTACGCCGCCTACGGGGCCTTCGCCTCCAAAATTCTGGCGGCGGGCCTGCCCATCATGGGCTGGCTCCCCATCGCCCACATGGGCGCCTGCTACATCCCCTCCAACGACTTCTCCTGCATGATCTCCCCCCGCCAGTTCGAGGAGCTGTTCCTGCCGGGCATCCGCCGGGAGTGCCGCTTCTACGAGCGGAGCATCTACCACCTGGACGGCCCCGGCGCCCTCAAGCACCTGGACGCCATCCTGGAGATCCCCGAGCTGGACGCGGTGCAGTGGGTGCCCACCGAGGGCACAGAGGGCTTCTGCCGCTGGCGGGAGGTCTACCAAAAGATCCAGCGGGCCGGCAAGGGCCTCTGGATCCGCCTCCCCGCCAAGGAGATCGACGACATCATGTCCTCCCTCCGCCCCGAAGGCGTGTTCATCGCCCAGCTCATCGGCCTCACTGACCCCGACGACATCGCCGCCGCCGTCGCCCGCCTCTCCCATTGGAAATAACTCACCTTCCCATACGCCGGGAGGGCTCTGGTTTTCGCCAAAGCCCTCCTATAATATTCTGCCTCTGGACATCAGCCGACTGACAGCGGGACAATATGAAGCCAAAACGAAAAAATGTACGAAAATTCAAAATGTGGGGTCAAGCGGCCAAAAATCTATTGACAATGGGCAGA
>CADAGW010000361.1 GCA_902787475.1 uncultured Eubacteriales bacterium | reverse complement strand
GGAGAAGCACCGGGAGTATCTGGAAAAGATCGACGGCAGCGCCAGGCACCTGCTGGGGCTGATCAACGACATACTGGACATGAGCCGCATCGAGTCGGGGCGGCTGGTGCTCAGGAAGATCGAGTTTTCCTTCCAGGCCATGCTGGAGCAGATCAATACCCTGGTGATGAGCCAGTGCGCCGACAAGGGGCTGGAGTTTGAGTGCCGGATATTGAGCTCCGTGGACGATTATTACATCGGCGACGACATGAAGCTGAAGCAGGTGCTGATCAACATACTCAGCAACGCCATCAAGTTTACCGACGCGCCGGGCAGCGTGACGCTGACGGTGGAGAGGACCGCCATGTTCGACGACCAGGCCACGCTGAAGTTCGTGATCCGGGACACGGGCATCGGCATGAGCCGGGAGTTTTTGCCCAAGGTGTTTGATTCCTTCACCCAGGAGGACAGCAGCCGCAACAGCAAGTACGGGAGCACCGGTCTGGGCATGGCCATCACCAAGAGCATCGTGGAGCTGATGAACGGCACCGTTTCCGTGGAGTCGGAAAAGGGCGTGGGGTCTCAGTTTACGGTGGTGCTGAGCCTGAAAAAGGCGCACCACAAGGGCCCGGCGCTGGGGTATATACAGCCCGGGGACATGCGGGTGCTGGTGGTGGACGACGAGGAGATATCCGCCGAGCACGCCCGGGTGGTGCTGGACGAGGCGGGCATCAAGTCGGACGTGTGCCTGGGGGGCCGGGAGGCCCTGCGCATGCTGGAGACGCAGCATTTGAAGATGGAGCCCTACAACCTGGTGCTGCTGGACTGGAAGATGCCGGAAATGGACGGCATGGAGACGGCCAGGCAGATCCGGCAGCGGTACAGCAGCGAGACCACGGTGATTATCCTCACCGCCTACAACTGGGACGAGATCATGGACGAGGCGCTGCACGCGGGAGTGGACAGCTTTTTGGCCAAGCCCCTGTTCGCCAGCAACGTGATCGATGAGTTTGAGAGGATCGCCCGTCGCAACCAGATGAGCCTGTTTAAGGAGAAGCGGCGGACGGAGCTGAAGGGCAGGCGGATCCTGCTGGCGGAGGACATCGTGATCAACGCCGAGCTCATGAAGCAGCTCATCCGCATGAAGGAAGCCCAGATCGACCACGGGGAGAACGGGAAGATCGTGGTGGAAATGTTTGAAAAGAGCCCGGTGGGGTACTACGACGCGGTGCTGATGGACATACGCATGCCGGAGATGGACGGGCTGGAGGCCACCAGACGGATACGTGCCCTGGACCGCCCGGACGCCGCCCGGGTGCCCATCGTGGCCATGACGGCCAACGCCTTTGACGAGGACGTGCAGCGGTCCCTGCAGGTGGGCATGAACGCCCATCTGACCAAGCCCGTGGAGCCGGAGCATCTGTATCAGATGCTGGAGGAACTGATATACGAGGCGCAGCACAAATGAGAATGGAGATGAAGGATATGCGTCAGGCGGAATTGTTTATGGATTTCGTGAAGAGGTCGCCCACGGCGTTTCACGCCGCCGACCAGGTGGCCCGGATGCTGGAGGAAGCGGGCTACGAGCGGCGGATGGAGCAGGAGAAGTGGGAGATCAGGCCCGGGGGACGGTATTACGTGACCCGGAACCAGTCGAGCCTTCTGGCCTTCGACGTGCCGGAGGGAGAGTGGGATCATTTTCAGATCACCGCCAGCCACACCGACTCGCCCACCTTTAAGCTGAAGCCCGCCTCCGAGGAGGTGGTGGAGGGCAAGTATGTGCGGCTCAACACCGAAAGATACGGCGGGATCATGATGAGCGCCTGGTTTGACCGGCCCCTGTCTGTGGCGGGCCGGGCGGTGGTGAGGACGGAAAAGGGCGTCATAAGCCGCCTGGTGTGCGTGGACCGGGACCTGGCCCTGATCCCCAACGTGCCCATACACTTTAACCGGGAGATCAACGACGGATTCCACATCAATCCCCAGGTGGACACCCTGCCCATCGTGGGCGACGGGGCGGCCAAGGGGGCGCTGATGGAGGAGATCGCGGGGCTGTGCGGGGCGAAAAAGGAAGATATCGCCGCCTGCGATCTGTATCTGTACAGCCGGACGCCCGGGAGCGTGTGGGGGAGCAGGGGCGAGTTTTTCTCCTGCGGGCGGATAGACGACCTGGAGTGCGCCTATACCTGCGCCCAGGCGTTTCTCTCGGCCAGGGCCAGGGGGCATATCAACGTATTGGCGGTGCTGGACAACGAGGAGACGGGCAGCAGTACCCGGCAGGGGGCGGATTCGGACTTTTTGGCCTCGTCCCTCATGCGCCTCTCCGAGGCGCTGGGGGTCTGCGGGTCGAAGTACATGGCGGCGGTGTCGTCCAGCTTCATGGTGTCCGCGGACAACGCCCACGCCCTGCACCCCAACCACTGCGAAAAGTACGACCCGGACAACCGGTGCTACATGAACGAGGGCATCGTGATCAAGCACAACGCCAGCCAGCGGTACACCACCGACGCCGTCAGCGGCGGGGTGTTTGAGACCATCTGCCGGGGGGCGGGGGTGCCGGTGCAGCATTTCGCCAACCGGTCCGACATTCCCGGCGGCGGCACGCTGGGGAACATCGCCAACACCCACCTGTCCATGGCCAC
>CADAGW010000360.1 GCA_902787475.1 uncultured Eubacteriales bacterium | reverse complement strand
TGGCCGCCATATTCGACGAAAAGTGCGAGGAGTTCCTGGAGCAGCCCACATTCGTATACGACTACCCCGTGGAGATCTCCCCCCTGGCCAAGCGCAAGAAGGACGACCCCCTCTTCACCGAGCGGTTCGAGTTCTTCATCAACTGCCACGAGGCCGGCAACGCCTTCTCCGAGCTCAACGACCCCATCGACCAGAGGGAGCGCTTCGTCAAGCAGGCCGCCGCCAAGCGGGCCGAGGGCGCCAACGCCTCCGTGGACGAGGACTTCGTGTGCGCGCTGGAATACGGCCTGCCGCCCACCGGCGGACTGGGCTTCGGCGTGGATCGGCTGGTCATGCTGCTCACCGATTCCCCCAGCATCCGGGACGTGCTCTTGTTCCCCACCATGAAGAATAGAGATTGATCCTTTGGCGGAGTCTTCGCGCTCCGCCTTTGCCTTTGAATCGAGGTGACACTATGCCCAATACCCGCATCACCAAACCCAAATGGAAAAACCACATGCAGTACGGCAAGGTGATCTATATCATACTCATCGCCGTGGGCCTGATGGCAGGCAGCATGCTCTTCGACATGACCGCCCCCAAGACCCCCGACGAGAACAAAGTGGACATATACATCGTGCCCTCCGCCGACGTGACCCACGTATCTGACTTCACCGCACAGCTCCTTGTGGACGGCCAGGCCTACGAGCGGAGCCGGGACGCCGCGAACGGCATCGATGTGGATGCACCCGACTACGCGCCAGCCCTTCGGGAGGTCAATATATACTCCATCGGCTACAACGAGGACAACGACGACGGCTACGGCGTGCAGGCCTTCATGGTGCGCACCATGGCCGGCGAGGGCGACGTGTACGTGGTCACCCGGGCTCAGCTGGAAAGCCTGATGGACATGGGCGGTCTCATTCCGCTGGACGACTACATCGCCCAGGGCGTCATTGATCCCGGCAGCAGGGACCTGACCAAGACCACCTATTCCGAGCCCGTGGAGGAGGGCAAGGCCCCCACCGGAGCGGAGCATGTATACGCCATTGCCTGCGAGCCCATGCGGCAGGCCTTCTTCGACCTCACCGGCGTGGACAGCCAGGATATGTTCCTGGTGGTCATGAGCTACAGCAAAAACCCGGACACCTCCGCCGCCGTGCTGGGCTCCATCGCCCGCCAGCTGGACGCGCAATGATCCGCCGGGAGGTATCGCCCCGGAAATTGACCGGCGGCCAGGCCATGCTTCTGATCCTCTGCGCCGTCATGTCCCTGTTCCTTTTGTCCTTCCTGGCGCGGCTCATCCAGCGGCTCACGGGACTGTCCTTTGCGCCATTCGTGCTGTGGTTGGCCGCCGGCATCGGCGTATTGATCCTCATGAACCGGTTTTTGAGGGGTTACATATACACCATAAACGAAGGCACACTCTACATCGAGAGGACGATGGGCACCCACTCCCGCCTCATACTCCAGATCCCCGTGTCCAAGATATCCTCGGTCACTCCCTGCCCACCCTCGGGCGAGGCTCCCAACGACCGCCTCCTGGTCAGCCGGTGCCAAGACCCCGTCTGGCGCGTGACCTGCGCGGGCGATCCCGCACCAACGACCCTGGACATCCAGGCTCCCGCGGATCTCATATCCGCGCTGACCGCCGCCCAGGATCCCCCCAAAGACAGTTGACCCCCCAAACCGTCCAGGCACTCTGCCCGGACGGTTTTCTCTGTTGCTCCCGTCTTCCCACCTTAGCATATCGTCTCATCTGTCTCCCGCCGTTCCTCCTTCTTCCGTTGCCCTTCCCTGTCATCGCGGGGCGAAGCCGAAGCAATCCGTCCTCCTGAATCCCAATGATCGCAGGAATGATGGAGAAACGCAGAAAAGCCGCCCGGTTTACACCAGAACGGCTTTTCGTTACGTATGAAATATGTTCCCGCCTGAAGGGTGAATATGGGATTCCAAAGGGGCGAATGAAGGCACCCGCCAGTGGCGGATAAGTGCCGGAAAGAGCCCAATGAGCAAAGGAGCTTTTGAATATACGGATTTCAAAAGCGACTATTGCGAATTGAGAAACTTGTCCCTTTGGTCAGGGGTTTGGGGGCAGAATGCCCCCAACGCCTCCCCTTCCCTTACTTCTTATTCTCCGCCAGGAATCCGGTGATGGCCACATACAGAAGGCCCACGCCTGCGGCCACGACCACCCAGGTGGTGGCGGCGTTGTTGAAGCAGATCACAAGGCCCAGCACGATGCCCACGGCGCATATGATCATGGTGGTCATGTTCCTGTCGCCCTTATAGGTGCGGTAGAGGTACACGGCGCTGGGCACGGCCACCACCAGGCCGATGACCACGTTGATGAGCTTGATGAACAGCTGGGTATTGCACAGCATCCATATGCCGATCAGGCCCACGACAGCGCTGCCCACCAGGATGGTCATGGCGTCCCGGTCCCGGCTCTTGGTCTTGAACCAATCGTAGATCCCAGCGGCGGCCACAAGAATCAGGCCGACGGCCACGATCTTGCACACCACGTTCAGAGCGGCGTTATGGCCAAATATGAGCACCAGGCCCAGTATGGCCAACAGCCCCCACTTGATCACGCTGGAGCTTCCCTTTTTCATGTCACGATACCTTCTTTCTCCATGGAATTAGACATAT
>CADAGW010000359.1 GCA_902787475.1 uncultured Eubacteriales bacterium | reverse complement strand
CAAATGTGTGATATCATGTACCCGTAAACTAAAATATCGATAATTAGTACTAATAAGGAGGCCTGATACAGATGCGTATACTCGTGATGACGGACATCGAAGGCGTAACGGGTGTAACTACGTTCCCTCAGGCCGAAAACAGCGAATTCGGCCGCAGCATGCTAATGAATGACCTGCAGGCCGTGCTCTCGGGCATTCGGGACGCGGGCGCCGAAGCGGTGGTCTACGACATGCACACAGACGGGCGCAACGTCTCTCTATCCGACGTGGACGTGCCCGTGGTGATGGGGAAGCCCATAAACTCCGGCCTGTACCGCAGCGTGGGGTCAGCCGTGGACGCTCTGTTCCTCGTGGGCCTTCATACCATGCAGCACACTGGCGCTCTCCTGGCCCACAGCTATCTTCGGGAGTACGACGCCATATACATCAACAACACCCTCATGGGCGAGATCGGCGTGGAGGCGGCGCTGGCAGGCGAACAGGGCATACCGCTTCTCTTCGTGTCCGGCGACGACAAGGGCTGCGAGGAAGCCGCGGCACTGATCCCCGGCATCACCACCTGCGCGGTCAAAAAGTCCCTTGGTCCAGAAGCGGCGCTGTGTCAGCCGCCCTGCGTCACGGGTCCGTTGCTCCGCCGGGCGGCAAAGGCCGCGGCCCAGTCGGCGCTGCCTCCATTCCGCTTAGCGCCCCCCTATGAGATACGCATTGAGTATTCCCAGTGCAGATACCTCTCTGTTATGAAGCATCTGCATCCCGAAATCTTTACCGGCGATCACGTCGTGACCATGCATGGCGACAGCCTTCTTAAGGTCTGGTCTCAATACCTCCTCTTAGAAAAGGAGATGGTCAATGCATGAAATACATACTGGGCGTAAACCACCAATTCCTCTATCCCCAGGCCATGAAGGACGCCCGGGAACACAGGCTGACGCTTCAAAAACTTTCCGCCACTGGCCTGGTGGACGCGCTGGACTGCTGGGTGTGGCCGGAAAAGCGGCAGGCGGATGAGGAGATCCGCGCGCTGAAGGACAGCGGGAAGTGGATCAACTACAACATCGGCGACAGGATCATGGACGAGCCCTGCTTCCCCGCCTCTCCGGACGCCGCCCGCCGGGAGCGGGCTTTGGACATCCTCAAGCGGGAGGTGGGCTACGCGGTGGAGTGCGGAGCCGGCAAGATCGTCATCGGCAGCGGGCCGGACGTGCCGGACGACCGCCAGGCGGCAAAAGACCGTTTTGCCGATATCCTCATGCGCCTGCGGGATGAAATCCCCCCGGGCGTGATCCTGGCGCTGGAGCCCACCGACCGCACCATCGACAAGCATTATCTCTTCGGCCCTGCCGGGGAAACCGCCCAGTTCCTGCGGGATATGCGCCAGCGGGGCTTTGCCAACATCGGCATGCTCCTTGACATGTGCCACATACCCATCATGGGCGACACCCTCGAGACGGCCGTGTCCGATTCCGCGGACGTGCTGGTGCACATCCATCTGGGCAATTGCATCATCAATAACCCCCGCCACCCCTTCTACGGAGACAAGCACGTGCCCTGGGGCATTCCGGAATCGGAATACGGCGCTGAAGAGGCGGCCGCGTTCGCGTCGCTTCTGTGCGGGACAGGGTATTTTGCGGGAGATCACAGCACAGTATCCTTTGAAATGCGCTGCTACGAAGGCACGTCCCCCGAAGAAAGCCTTCAGATGTTTCTGGATATTTGGAACGAATCGTTGCCGGTGAAACCGGCTTCGAAATAGAGATTGGAGGAAGATACCATGAAACGGATTTTTGCCTTGTTGCTGGCGCTGCTGCTGATCGGCGCGTCGACGTGTCTGGCCGAGACGAAGATGCCTCTGACCGAAGAACCGGTTCAGATGGAGATGTTGATCGGCCTTGACACCTCCCGCGGCTATGACCCCGACAAGAATGCTGTCTTCCAGTATCTGGAGGAGTTGACCGGCATCGACTGGCAGTACACGGTGGTGGACAGATCCGGCTGGAGCGAAAAGCTGAGCCTCACCTGGGCTAGCGGCGATCTGCCCGACATGATCTACAACGGCGTGTCCACCAGCGATCTTCTGATCTACACAGGCTCCCTGGTGCTGGATCTCAAGCCCTATCTCGAGGAGTACGCCCCCAACTTCTACAGCCTCTATCAGCAGAACGAGGACGTTCGTATGGCCGTCGATCTGCCCGGCGGCAAGATCGGCAGCTTCGTTTGGACCAACATGGAGATCGAACGGGGCGCCGGCCAGTGCCCGCCCGAGATTCTCTATATCAATCAGGACTGGCTCGACGCCCTGAGCCTGCCCATGCCGCAGACCGTGGACGAGTACATCGACACCCTGATCGCTTTCCGCGACAACGATCCCAACGGCAACGGTGAAAAGGACGAGCTGGCCCTGGCGCCACGCAACGCATGGCAGGACCTCAATAAGCTCCAGCCCCTTTGCGGCTTCATGACCAACGGCAATCTGTTCCTGGATGGCGATACCGTTCGTTTCGCTCCCATGATGGACGAATACAAGGAATGGGTGACGTTGTGCCGCAGGCTCTATGAGGAAGGCCTCATCGATCCGGACATCTTCGTCATCAGCAACGCCGAAGTGCTCGCCAAGGGCACCCTGGATCCCGAGG
>CADAGW010000358.1 GCA_902787475.1 uncultured Eubacteriales bacterium | reverse complement strand
GTGGGCGAAATGCGGCGAAGAGAGCCCAATGAGGCAAGGAGTTTTTGAATATACGGATTTCAAAAACGACTATGCCGAATTGAGGAACCAAGTCCCTTTGGTCAGGTGGTCTGGAGGGCAGACTGCCCTCCAGCGTCTCCCTTCACACTTCGAATGATATGATACCCCCCGCCGCGGGCTACGGTTTGGGCGTTGCCGAAGAGGCGAAGAAGCTCCTTTTCCGCAGAGTCCGCGCCCTGGCGCTTGCGGATGACAATGCTCAAATCGCCCCCCGCCGAGAGCCGGTCGTGGGCCTGGGCGAACAGGCCGTATATCACCTGCTTCCCCGCCCGTATGGGGGGATTGAGCAGTATGTGGTCAAATTCCCCCTCCAGGCCGCAAAGTCCGTCCGACACGGCGCACTGGGCGTTTTGGATGCCGTTGCGCAAAAGGTTCCCCCGGGCCGTCTCCACCGCCCGCTGGTTCACGTCCGAGAGCACCACCCGGCACTGGGGATTGCGCCGGGCCAGTATCACGCCCACGGGCCCCCAGCCGCACCCAAGATCCAGTACCCGCCCGCAAAGGGCAGGGGCGGATTCGATCAGAAGCCGGCTTCCCGGATCCAGCCCGTCCCGGGAAAACACCCCGGAATCGGTGCAAAACACATATTTCCCCTCGGGCATCTCCACGGAGATCTCCCGCACGTCGCTCTTCGACGTGGGCTCCGCGGTGAAATAATGATCGGGCATATACCCTCCTGTCAGCGCATCTGCACCCGCTTGTACAGCGCGTCCGCTTCCTCGTCTGTCAAATACCGCCACTGGCCGCTTTCAAGGCCCTCGTCCAGCACGAGCCCTGCCACGGACACCCGTTTGAGGGTGATCACCGGGCAGCCCACGCTGGAGAGCATCCGCTTGACCTGGTGAAACTTCCCCTCCCGCACCGTTACCCGGCACAGGGCGCTCTCTCCCCGGTCCTCCAATACCTCCAGCAGCGCGGGCTTGGCCGTAAAGTCCGAAAGCTCGATCCCGGCCCGGAACCTCTCTGCGGCCTCCTCCCCCGGCACGTTCTCCGTCTCGGCCAGATACACCTTGTCCTCCTCCCACCGGGGGGATATGAGCCGGTGGGCCAGCTGCCCGTCGGTGGTCAGTATGAGCAGCCCCGTGGCGTCCTTGTCGAGCCGCCCCACGGGCCCAAGGCCCATGCGCCGGAGCCTCTCGGGCAGCAGCTCCATCACCGTGCCCTGACCCCGCTCGTCCCTGGTGGCGGTCAGAAGCCCCCCGGGCTTGTTCATCATCAGGTGCACCTCTTCCTCGCCCCGGAGCTTTTCTCCGTCGAGAAAGGCGGGCCCGTCGATCTGCGCGTTCCCGTCGGTCAGGGGCCCGTTTTCGCCCGTCACCCGGCCCGCGCGGATCAGATCCCTGGCCCGGGAGCGGGGGATCCCGTTTAACGACAGCATCCGAAACAGCCGCATCGCATTCTCCTCCATAATACAATGACAGTATATCATTTTTCCGTTTGATGTCAAGAGGCAATCTCCCGCCCAGGCATAAATCTGCGCCTCAAATGCATGAAAATGCATATTAGTATGGGGTTAAGATTGGACTATTTTGTGGATTTTCGTGCAGAAAAGTGGTATAATACATAAGAAGGAAAAAATGAGTTGAGGTGTGCGCGAGCCGTGAGTCACTCTGACAATCATTATGATGAAAACCAAATCCAGGTGCTGGAGGGACTGGAGGCCGTGCGCCGCAGGCCCGGCATGTATATAGGCTCCACAGACGAGCGGGGCCTTCACCACCTGGTATATGAGATCGTAGACAATTCCGTGGACGAGGCCCTGGCGGGCTTCTGCAAAAACATATTGGTCACCATCGAGCGGGACGGCTCCATACGGGTGCGGGACGACGGCCGGGGCTTCCCCGTGGGCATCCATCCCAAGATCGGCCGGCCCGCGGTGGAGGTGTGCCTGACCATGCTCCACGCCGGCGGCAAGTTCGGCGGCGAGGGCGTCTCCGGCGGCCTTCACGGCGTGGGCGCCAGCTGCGTAAACGCCCTGTCCAGGCACCTGCAGGTCACCGTCTATCAGGACGGAAAGATCTACCGCCAGGAATACGAGCGGGGCAAGGTGCTCTACGACCTGAAGATCATCGGCGAGACTGCGGAGACGGGCACCGAGATCCAGTTCTGGCCGGACGTCAAGACCGGCGAGGACCCGGAGCCGGGCATATTTGAGACCGGGGAGTTCAGCTTCGACACCCTGTGCACCCGCTTCCGCGAAATGGCCTTTTTGAACAAGGGCATCCGCATCCTGCTTACCGACCTTCGGGGCGACGAGCCCCTGGTCAAGGAGTACCACTACGAGGGCGGCATCATGTCCTTCGTGGAGTACTTAAACCGCCACAAGACCCCCCTCTTCGCCCCGCCGGTATACATCAGCGGCACCCGCCAGGGATCCCTGGTGGAGGTGGCCCTTCAGTGGAACGACGGCTACAACGAGAGCGTGTTCTCCTTCGCCAACAACATCCACACCCCCGAGGGCGGCACCCATCTGGAGGGCTTCCGCCGGGCCCTGACCCGTGTCATCAACGACTACGCCCGCAAGAGCGGCGCGCTCAAGTCCGCGGATCAGAACCTTTCCGGCGAGGATGTGCGGGAGGGCCTCACCGCCATCGTGTCCGTCAAGCTCACCGAGCCCCAGTTCGAGGGCCAGACCAAGGCCAAGCTGGGCAACAGCGAGATCCGCACCATTACGGATCAGCTGGTGTCCGAGGGCCTGAACGTATACATGGAGGAGAACCCCGCCTCAGCCAGGATCGTCATCGACAAGTGCCTCACCGCCGCCCGGGCCCGGGAGGCGGCCCGCAAGGCCCGGGACCTGACCCGCCGCAAGACGGCTCTGGAGTCCGCGGCCCTGCCCGGCAAGCTGGCCGACTGCTCCGAGCGGGATCCCGCCAAGTGCGAGATCTTCCTGGTGGAGGGCGACTCCGCCGGCGGCTCCGCCAAGACGGGCCGGGACCGGCATTTCCAGGCCATACTGCCCCTGCGCGGCAAGATCCTGAACGTGGAAAAGACTCGCATGGACCGGATCCTGGCCAACGACGAGATCAAGGCCATGATCACGGCCTTCGGCGGCGGCTTCAATAAGGATTTCGATCCCTCCAAGCTGCGCTATCACCGCATCGTGTGCATGACCGATGCCGACGTGGACGGAAGCCACATCCGCATCCTCCTGCTCACCTTCTTCTACCGCCACTTCCCCCGCCTCATCGAGGACGGCTACGTATACATCGCCCAGCCGCCGCTGTACAAGGTCACCCGGGGCAAGACCATCAAATACGTCTACTCCGACGACCAGCTCCAGGCGTATCTCGAGGAGCTGGGCCGGGACGCCAAGCCCGAGATCCAGCGCTACAAGGGCCTGGGCGAAATGAGCAGTGAGCAGCTGTGGGAGACCACCATGAACCCCGCCACCCGCAGCATGTACCGGGTCAATATCAAGGACGCCATCGCCGCCGACGAGCTGTTTACCCTGCTGATGGGCGACCAGGTGGAGCCCCGCCGGGAGTTCATCGAGGAAAACGCCAAGCTGGTGGCGGAGCTGGATATTTGAGGATACGGGAGAGGCGCTGAGGGCTCCTCGACCCTCAATTCGCAATAGTCGTTTTTGAATATACGCATTTCAAAAACGACTATGCCGAATTGAGAGGTTCCGAAGGCGACGAAGCAATCCGTTCCCCTTCCTCCCGCAAACCATGCCATGAAATTCGATTCGGAGGTGCGCTCCTTTGGACGATCTGAACATCGGCCACCTTATGCCCATAGACCTGGAGGACGAGCTGAAAAAGTCCTTTATTTCCTACGCCATGGCGGTCATCGTCAGCCGGGCCCTGCCCGACGTGCGGGACGGTCTCAAGCCTGTCCACCGCCGCATCCTCTACTCCATGATGGAGCTGGGCGTCACGCCCGACAAGCCCTACCGCAAGAGCGCCCGCATCGTGGGCGACGTGCTGGGCAAATACCATCCCCACGGCGACAGCGCGGTCTACGACGCCATGGTGCGCCTGGCCCAGGATTTCTCCATCCGCTACATGCTGGTGGACGGCCAGGGCAACTTCGGCTCCGTGGACGGCGACGGCGCGGCGGCCATGCGGTACACCGAGGCCCGCCTCTCCAAGCTCTCCGTGGAGATGCTGAGGGACATCGACAAGGACACCGTCAATTTCTACCCCAACTTCGACGAGACCCTGATGCAGCCGGAGGTCATGCCCAGCCGCTTCCCGAACCTGCTGGTCAACGGTTCCAGCGGCATCGCCGTGGGCATGGCCACCAACATCCCGCCCCACAACCTGGGCGAGGTGATCGACGCCACGGTATATCTCATCGACAAGCCCGAGGCCACCTGCGAGGAGCTGATGCAGTTCGTAAAGGGCCCGGACTTCCCCACCGGCGGCATCATACTGGGCAAATCCGGCATCCACGAGGCCTACCGCAACGGCCGGGGCCGCATCCTCACCCGGGCCAAGAGCGAGATCGAGTCCATGCAGGGCAACCGCCAGCGGATCGTAGTCACGGAGATCCCCTACATGGTCAACAAGGCCCGCCTGGTGGAAAAGATCGCCCAGCTGGTGCACGAGAAGCGTCT
>CADAGW010000357.1 GCA_902787475.1 uncultured Eubacteriales bacterium | reverse complement strand
GTGGGCGTGATCCAGAGCTTTCTCCAGTACGCCCGCACCTTCGCCCAGCCCTTCAACCAGATCGCCCAGCAGATCACCATGGTGCAGTCCGCCCTGGCCGGCGCGGAGCGGGTGTTCGAGATCATGGACACCCCCGGCGAAGCTCCCGACGCCCCGGACGCCAGCGCCCTGCCCGATCCCAAGGGCCACGTGGTGTTTGACGACGTGTCCTTCGGCTACAACGAGGACCGCATGATCCTCAAGGACATCTCCTTTGAGGCCCTTTCCGGCAAGACCATTGCCCTGGTGGGCCCCACCGGCGCGGGCAAGACCACGGTGGTGAACCTGCTCATGCGCTTCTATGACGCCAACAAAGGCCAGATCCACGTGGACGGCCACCCCATCGCCTCCATACAGCGCCAGCGCCTCCGTGACACCATGGGCATGGTGCTGCAGGACGTGTACCTGTTTACCGGCACCGTTCGGGACAACATCGCCTACGGCAAGCTGGACGCCACGGACGAGGAGATAGAGCGGGCGGCCCACATCGCCAACTGCCACGAGTTCATCAGCCGCCTGCCCCAGGGCTATGACACCGTGCTCTCCGAGGACGGCGGATCCCTGTCCCAGGGCCAGAGGCAGCTTCTCTCCATCGCCCGGGCCGTGCTGGCCAATCCCTCCGTGCTGATACTGGACGAGGCCACCTCCTCCGTGGACACCCGCACGGAAATGCACATCCAGCAGGCCATGCTCAACCTCATGAAAGGCCGCACCAGCTTCGTCATCGCCCACCGTCTCTCCACCATCCGCGGCGCGGATATGATACTGGTCATAGACGACGGCCGCATCATCGAGCGGGGCACCCACGAGGAACTGCTGAAGCAGGACGGCTTCTATGCCAAAATGCTCTCCAGCCAGTTCCGCACCATCTCCCTGACGGCGTAACGCCTCAAAAGCACAAAACAGACCGGAGTCTTTATCGACTTCGGTCTGTTTTTAGATCCCAGAATTGCGACTTTGGTCTGTTCTTCGGCTCAGGCCGTGCCGTACCGGCCCAGCATGAAGAAGAACAGGTCGATCACGCAGTCGTGATAGGGTATAAATATCCCCTCCCGGATCATGGCCTTGATCTCCTCCTTGGTGGCCCAGCGGACGGCCTGCACCTCCTCGTATTGAAGCGCCAGCCTGGTCTCGTCCACGTCCTTCCGGATCAAATAGATGTCGTCGAACCCGTGAGGATTGTTGAAGGTCATGTTGGGTATGGCCCCTGTAAAATCGTGGTCTATGCCCACCTCTTCCAGCAGCTCCCTGTGGGCCGCCATGCGGCTGTCCTCCCCGGCCACGGAGCTGCCCCCCACGGTGATGTCCCAGTAATTGGACCAGCCCTCCTTAAAGGGCTGCCTCTGCTGGATCAGCATCTGTCCCCTGGAATTGAACACGCATATGTGCACCCCCAGATGGAACGCGCCATCCTCGAAGGCTTCGCCCCGCTTCATCACCCGCCCTGTGAGCTTCCTGTCAATGTCATAAATGTCCCATAATTCCATATCCACACCCGTCTTTCCCGGTCATTATACCAGCCGTCCCGGCCAAAGTCAACCCAATTTGCCCTTGAATCCTAACACTTCCCGGCGCATAATGGACACATGCACAAAAGGGAGGACGACCAGATGCCCTATCGCTACGAGACCCACATGCACACCTGCTTTTCAAGCGCCTGCGGCGTGTCCACCGGCGCGGAGCACGCCCGCTTCTATAAGGACACAGGCTACACCGGCATCATCATCACAGATCACTTTTACGGCGGCAACTGCGCCGTGGACCGCTCTTTGCCCTGGCCCGAGTTCGTGGACCGGTTCTGCGCGGGCTACGAGGACGCCCTCTGTGAGGGCCAAAAGATCGGCCTGGACGTGTTTTTCGCCTGGGAGCAGAACTACGAGGGCGACGAATACCTGATCTACGGCCCTGACAAGGCCTGGCTCCTCTCCCACCCCGACGTGATCCACTGGTCCCGGGCCCGGCAATTGGAGGAGATCCACAAGGCCGGCGGCGCGGTGATCCAGGCCCATCCCTTCCGCAACCGGGACTACATAAAGCATATACTCCTGGCCCCCAAATACTGCGACGGCATCGAGGTGGCCAATACCGGTAACTTCGCCTACAACGACGTCTGCGCCCTGCGGTACGCCCGGGAATACGGCTTTTTCACCACCGCCGGGTCCGATAACCACAACAGCGCCAAGGCCGAGCCTGCCCGCCTCATGGGCGTAGAGACCGACGAGCGCATTCGGGACATCAAACACTTCGCCCGCCTGATCCGGGAAAAGCGGGGCATCGCCCCCATCGTCCCCGCCGGACGCTTCGACGCGGATCTGTCCGCCGCCCCGTCCCTGGAGGTATTCTGGATCGACGAGGCCGATCCCCAAAGATACATCCCCACCCGCCGGGACTGGCTCAGGGACGGCCCAGCGCGCCACGCAGTCTGACCTGCGCCGCAAAATACCATATCCCGATTGACAAAACAGGCTTTTTATGTTATATTGAACAAAGTGTGATATACAGGGGGATTGCCGTCATGAAGAAGATCATTTCCGTTCTATGCGCCTTGGCCCTGCTCCTGGCGCTCGTTCCCCAGGCCCAGGCGTGGATTGGATA
>CADAGW010000356.1 GCA_902787475.1 uncultured Eubacteriales bacterium | reverse complement strand
GTAGCCCAGGCGGACGCCGGCGTATATGGGGTAGTCCGGGGGGAAATGGCCGCCGTTTGCCAGGCAGGAGGCGATGGCCAGGTGCAGGTTCAGGTCCCCGTTGGTGGCCTGGCCGGTCATCAGATTCCCGCCCTGGGGCAGGAGGATGTGGGTGTACTGAAGGTAAGCCATGAAGAGGGTGAGGGGCAGTACGAGAGAGGCGCACAGCCACAGGGGCGGGGCGGTCTCGGGCTTTTCATAGGGAGGGAGGGACGCGCCACGCCGGTTCCGGCGGCACAGAAGGAACAGGAACGCGCCGCCCACGGCCAGGGAAAGGGCCAGGGCGCACAGTTGTGCCGGAAGGGTGAAGTCCATGAGGAAGGCGAACAGACCGGGGAACCAGAGCATCATCACCTGACCGATCACAAGGCCCAGCCATACCCGGGCCATGGTGGTGGAGCGGGGCAGGATATAGAAAGCCGCGGGCAGGCCCGAGAGGGTGAAGAGGAGAAACGCCAAGACGCCAAACATAGTGCTCTCCTTTGCTGGTCGGAGGGGGAAGGGGATGCATTTATTATACCCCGCGGGGGAGAAGAGCGCAAGACGGAAAAGGAGATGTATAAATATTCGTAATTTGTGCATATTCCGTTAATTCTCGCCGGAAGGTATTGCATATTGGGCGGATGGGGTGTATAATGGCCCCATCAACCAAGTGATGGAGGAAAAAGAGTATGAAGAATATGATCAAGGTTTTGTGCGTGGCCCTGTGCCTGATGATGGCTCTGCCCTTCGCCATGGCGGAGGAGAAGCCGGTGCTGAAGGTGGGCACCAACGCGGAGTTCGCTCCCTTTGAGTACGTGGACGACGAGGGCAACTTCGGCGGCTTCGACATGAAGCTGATGGCCGCCATCTGCGAGAAGCTGGGCTACGAGATGGAGATCGTGAACATGGAGTTCGACAGCCTGATCCCCGCCCTGGAGAGCGGCAAGATCGACGTGTCCATCGCCGCCATCACCAACCGGCCTGACCGGGCGGAGCGGGTAAACTTCACCGAGAACTACTTCGAGGCCTATCAGGCCCTGATCGTCAAGGCGGACAGCGAGTACACCGCCGTGGCCGCGGGCATGAAGGTGGGCGTGCAGCAGGGCACCACCGGCGACTTCTACGCCAGCGACATACTGGGCGAGGACAGCACGGACGTGGTGCGCTACGCCAAGGCCCTGGACGCCGTGATCGACCTGAACAACGGCCGTCTGGACGCCGTGGTGGTGGACGTGGCCCCCGCGCAGGCCTATACC
The DNA here is from genome assembly GCA_902787475.1 of uncultured Eubacteriales bacterium. Classification (GTDB taxonomy): domain Bacteria; phylum Bacillota; class Clostridia; order Christensenellales; family Aristaeellaceae; genus RUG13279. Next base: position 1,362 of record CADAGW010000356.1, on the reverse strand, counting down.
GCCGACTATGAGGGTCTGACCATACTGGACATCGAGGACGCCGATCCCGACCTGTACGCCATCGCCGTCGTCAAGGGCAACGACGAGCTGACCGAGGCCATCAACGGCGCTCTGGCCGCCCTGATCGCGGACGGCACCTACGACGCGCTGTATGAGAGCGAGTACGTGGGCTACTTCGGAGCGGACGAATAATCGGCACCGCACACAAGCCGGGGCTTTCGGGCCCCGGTTTTTCATTGTGTTTTTATGCAGAATCATGCCTTGTTTGGCGGGAATTAACCCAGTTTTCGTTGTAAATACTGCATAAAGGATGTATAATACACACATTAGATATAAACGAGGCGGGTGAAGGGAATGTATATCCCCATGCTTCCGGCCAGCGTGGCCAGCTGGTGGGCGAACATACAGAAGGAGTTTTACGACAACCTGATATCGGGCGACCGGTACAAGATGATATTCAGGGGCCTGGGCGTGACGCTGGAGGTGGCGCTGATATCGTCCCTCCTTGGCGCGTTGCTGGGGTGCCTGGTGGCGCTGATGCGGCTGTCGAAGAATAAGGTGTTGAGGGGCATAAGCGGTGTATATGTGGACGTGATCCGCGGCACGCCGCTGCTGGTGCAGCTGCTGATCATCTACCACGTGATACTCTCCAGCGTCACCAATCAGGTATTGATCGCCATCATCGCCTTCAGCATCAACTCGGGGGCCTACGTGTCCGAGGTGGTGCGGGGCGGCATACTGGCGGTGGACAAGGGACAGACGGAGGCGGGACGGTCTCTGGGCCTGTCGGCGGTGTCCACCATGCTTCTGATCGTGATGCCCCAGGCCATCAAGGTGATCATACCCTCCCTGTTCAACGAGTTCATCGCCCTGCTGAAGGAGACCTCCATCGTGGGCTACATCGGGCTGATGGATCTGACCAAGGCGGGCGACTTCATCCGCAGCCGCACCTTCTCGGCCTTCTTCCCCTACATTACGGTGGCGCTGATCTATCTGGCCATCGTGACCACGCTTTCGAGGCTGTTCGGCATTGTGGAAAGGAGGCTGCGTCAGGGTGATCTACGTTAAGGATCTTCGCAAGGATTTCGGCGAACTGAAGGTATTGAAGGGCATCAACCAGCACATCGTAAAGGGCGAAAAGCTGGTGGTGATCGGGCCGTCGGGCTCGGGCAAGTCCACCTTTTTGCGGTGCCTGAACCGGCTGGAGGATCCCACCGGGGGCAGCATCGTGTTCGACGGGGTGGATATCCTCAAAAAGGGCGTGGATATCAACCACATCCGCCGGAAAATGGGCATGGTGTTTCAGCAGTTCAATCTGTTTCCCCACAAGACGGTGATGCAGAACATCACCCTGGCCCCGGT
>CADAGW010000355.1 GCA_902787475.1 uncultured Eubacteriales bacterium | reverse complement strand
CCACGGCCACCCTCATCATGTGCCATCTGATCTGGCGGATCACCGGGCAGCAGCTCACCGAGTACCTCCGCCCCCGGCTCTTTGATCCCATCGGGGCCGACCCGGCCATCTCCTGCGTCAAGGCCCCCGAGGGCGTGGAGTGGGGCGGCTCGGGCCTGCTCATGTCCCTGCGGGATATGGCCAAGATCGGTTATGTATACATGAACGGCGGCCGCTGGATGGACAGGCAGCTGATCCCCGAGTGGTACTGCCGCGAGGCAACCTCCACTCACATCGACAACGCCGTCGAGGCCGGCACCGGCTACGGCTACCAGATCCGCCAGGTGCCCGGCGGCTTCTCCTTCAACGGCATGGGCGGGCAGTACATGTTCGCCTTCCCGGAAAAGGATCTGATCATCGCCACCTTCGCCGATACCCAGTTCGATCCCCAGGGCACCGACTATAAGGACCTGGCCCGATCCATAAAGGCCCTGGCGGCCCAAGCTGGCGAGCCCCTGCCCGGGGACGAAGAAGCGGCAAGGGCCCTTCACCTTCGCCTGGCGGCTCTGACGCCCCGCCCCCTCATGGGCCGCATGGATTCTCCCGTCCGCGCCCAGCTGGAGGGCAGGGAATATACCCTTCAGGGCGGCAATCCCATGGGCCTTCGCTCCCTCCGCTTTGCCTTCGCTCCCGGCGAGGGCACTGTCTGCTACTCCACCGAACGGGGAGAAAAGTCCCTCTCCTTCGGCTTCGGCTTCAGAAAGCAGGGCGTTCTTGACGAGCCCCAATATTCCGGCGATCAGATCGGCGTCCCCGGCGGCAAAGGCTACCCCTGCGACGCCAGCGCCGTCTGGTCCCAGGAAAACAAGCTCAAGATCCGCATATACGTCACCGGCGACTACCTGGGCGGCATGGAATGGGAATTCTGCTTCAAGGACAATGAGATCGGCGTCCGCATGGGCAAGGTGGCCGAATGGTTCCTGGACGAGTACCAGGGCTTCGCGGGCGGTTGGATAAAGGAGACAGACGCATGAAATACGTAGTGGCTCTGGACCAGGGCACCACCAGCTCCCGCGCGGTCATATTTGACGAGACGGGGCGCATGGTCATCGCCCGGGCCGTGGAATTTCCCCAGATCTTCCCCAAACCCGGCTGGGTGGAGCACGACCCGGAGGACATCTATACCAGCCAGACCCATGCCCTGCGCCAGGCGGTGAAGGACGCGGGCATCCGGCCCGAGGACATCGCAGCGGCGGGCATCGCCAACCAGCGGGAGACCACCCTCCTATGGGAGCGGGCCACGGGAAAGCCTGTCTGCAACGCCATCGTCTGGCAGTGCCGCAGAAGCGCCCCCCTGGTGGAGCGGCTCAAAAAAGAGGGCATGGAGGGGGAGATCCGCAAGCGCACCGGCCTTCTGCCAGACGCTTATTTCTCCGGCACCAAGCTCCAGTGGCTCTTTGAAAACGTGCCGGGCCTGCTGGAGCGGGCCAGGCAGGGCGAGCTGTGCTTCGGCACGGTGGATTCATACCTTCTCTTCCGCTATACCCACGGCGCGGCCCACAAGACCGACGCCACCAACGCCGCCCGCACCATGCTCTTCAACATCCGGGAGCAGGAGTGGGACGACACCCTTCTCTCCTGCATGAACATCCCCCGCCAGGTGCTCCCCGAGGTCTGCGACACCGCCTGTGAGTTCGGCGTCATGGACCCGGAGATCCTGGGCTGTCCCATCCCCATACTGGCCATGGCCGGGGACCAGCACGCCGCCCTCTACGGGCAGGGCTGCTGGAGCGCCGGGTCGGTCAAAAACACCTACGGCACCGGCTGTTTCCTCCTCATGAACACCGGCTCCTATCCCGTCACCTCCCAAAACGGCCTTCTCACCACCCTGGCCTGGCGGCTGGGAGGCAAGCCCTCCTACGCCCTGGAGGGCAGCGTGTTCATCGCCGGGGCCGTCGTCAAGTGGCTTCGGGACGAGATGGGCCTCATCTCCACCGCCGCCGAGAGCGAGCAGATCGCGAAGTCCATACTGGACAACGAGGGCGTATACATGGTGCCCGCCTTCACGGGCCTGGGCGCGCCCTACTGGGATATGTACGGCCGGGGCGTCATCGTGGGCCTCACCCGGGGCACCGGACGGCGGCACATCGTCCGGGCCGCCCTGGAGAGCATCGCCTACCAGACCCTGGACGTGATGCAGTCCATGACCCGGGACAGCGGCATACGGCCCGCGGCGCTGCGGGTGGACGGCGGGGCCAGCGCCAACGGCTTCCTCATGCAGTTCCAGGCGGATATGCTGGGCTGTCAGGTGGTGCGCCCCGCGGTGGTGGAGTCCACGGCCATGGGCGCGGCCATGCTGGCGGGCCGGCAGGCGGATATGTATTCCGACTACGCCCTGAAGAGCATGCTGGGCGGCGGGGCCACCTACACGCCCCAGCTGACCAGCGCCCGGCGGCAGGCCCTGCTCGAAGGCTGGAAAAAGGCCGTGGAGCGGGCCCGGGGCTGGGCGGAGGAATAACATCGCTCTTTATCGCTGTATGGGTGGCCTATACCTCCATACAATGGATTGACTCCAGTACCGTTGCAGGAGCGAAGGGGCGACGCAATCCGTCCCTCCCCCTACACCCCAAACAGTCGTACATTCAGAAACCAAAGCGAAAAAAGGAGGCTG
>CADAGW010000354.1 GCA_902787475.1 uncultured Eubacteriales bacterium | reverse complement strand
TGGCCTCGTGGTTTCTACTGGAACGAACGTGGATATGGAACTTGACGGCGCGACTCATCATTGCACCTGCCGTAAGAGAATTGGCGATGGCTGGGATCTTCTGGTTTTTGGGACGCTTGATGAAGATGATGGATATGGCGACACCATCAAAGGGGAAGGCGAGCACATCTTGCTTAAAAACACAGAATCCATAGTGCGTTTCTTACCGCAAGATCAAAAAGACTAAAATCGATACTTTTTAGCTCACGCCCCTCTTCTTTTTCTTGCGCATTACGCGCGAAGCGGTAGAAGCAGGCTTTAAAAGCGTCGTGCTGGTGGGCGGCGAGGACGTGAGGACGCTCAGCACAGACGCCCTGCGGAGCCGGATCGGCGCGGTGCCCCAGAAGGCCCAGCTGTTCCGGGGCACGGTGCGGGAAAACCTGCTCTGGGGCGACCCGGACGCGGACGACGACAGGCTGTGGGAGGCCCTGACGGCGGCCCAGGCCAGGGAGATCGTGGAAAGCAGGCCCGAGGGGCTGGATTACGGGATCGCCCAGGGCGGGCGGAACCTGTCCGGCGGGCAGAGGCAGAGGCTGACCATCGCCCGGGCCCTGGTGAGGCGGCCCCAAATCCTCATATTGGACGACAGCGCTTCGGCTCTGGACTTCGCCACCGACCTGGCCCTCCGCCGGGCCATAAAAAGCCTCGACTATCATCCCACGGTGTTTATCGTGTCCCAGCGCACCTCCTCCATACGCCACGCGGACAGGATCGTGGTGCTGGACGAGGGGAACGTGTGCGGCGTGGGCACCCACGAGGAGCTGATGGCGTCCTGCCCGGTGTACCGGGAGATCCACATGTCCCAGTACGAAAAGGAGGCGAAGTGATATGGCGGCGAAGCTGTCCGGCCCGGAGCGGAAGAAAACGCTTCAAAAGGTCTTGTCCCGCATATCCCGCTACCGACTGCTGGTGATATTGTCCATCGTCCTGGCCGCCCTGTCGGTGGCGCTGACGCTGTATATCCCCATACTGGTGGGGCGGGCCATAGACGCCATCGTGGGACAGGGCCGGGTGGACTTTGACCGTCTCCTGGACGCCTTTGCCCGTGTGGCGGCGGCGGCGGGGCTCACCGCCCTGTGCCAGTGGGTCATGAACGACATCAACAACCGGATCACCTGCCAGGTGGTCCGGGACATACGGGACGAGGCGTTCAGAAAGCTCATGATACTGCCCCTGTCCTATCTGGACGCCCGGCCGGTGGGCGAGACGGTGAGCCGGGTCATATCCGACGTGGATCAGTTTTCGGAGGGCCTGCTCCTGGGCTTTACCCAGCTGTTCACGGGGGTGGTGACCATCGGGGGCACCCTTTTGTTCATGCTCTCCGTGCACCCGGGGATCACTCTCGTGGTGGTGGTGCTCACGCCCCTTTCCCTCTTTGTGGCCCGGTTCATCGCCCGGCGCACCTATTCCATGTTCCGGGCCCAGTCCGAGGCCCGGGCGGAGCAGACCGCCCTGGTGGAGGAGATGATCGGCGGCATGAAGGTGGTCAAGGCCTTCTCCCGTGAAAGGGCCGCCGGGGAGGCATTCGCCCGGTTCAACGAGAAACTGCGAAAGGCGTCATTAAAGGCCATATTCTATTCCTCCATCACCAACCCCTCCACCCGGTTTATAAACTCCCTGGTCTACGCCGGGGTGGGGCTCACCGGCGCGCTGGCGGCGTTGAGCGGCTCCATCACGGTGGGCGGCCTGTCGGCGTTTTTGAGCTACGCCAATCAGTATACCAAGCCGTTCAACGAGATATCCGGGGTCATCGCCGAGCTTCAGAACGCCCTGGTGTGCGCCAGCCGCATATTTGAGCTGATCGGGGAGGAGCCCCAGGTGCCGGACGACAAAGACGCCCGGGTGCTGACAGAGCCCAGGGGCCGGGTGGATATCAAAAACGTGTCCTTCTCCTACGTGCCCGAAAGGCCCCTCATCGAGGGCCTGTCGCTGGCGGTGAAGCCCGGCGAGCGGGTGGCCATCGTGGGGCCCACGGGATGCGGCAAGACCACGCTGATCAATCTGCTGATGCGGTTTTACGACGTGGACGGGGGCGAGATCGACGTGGAGGGCACCGACATCCGCCGCATCACCCGAAGGAGCCTTCGGGCCAACTACGGCATGGTGCTGCAGGATACCTGGATCAAGGCCGGCACGGTGCGGGAGAATATCGCCATGGGCCGGCCGGAGGCGGGCATGGAGGAGATCGAGGCGGCGGCCCGGGCCGCCCACGCCCACGGGTTTATATCCCGCCTGCCCCAGGGCTACGACACGGTGCTCTCCGGCGACGGGGGGAGCCTGTCCCAGGGGCAGAAGCAGCTGTTGTGCATCGCCCGGGTGATGCTGAACCTGCCCCCCATGCTCATACTGGACGAGGCCACGTCCTCCATCGACACCCGCACGGAGATGCGCATACAGGCCGCCTTCGCCCACATGATGCGGGGCCGCACCAGCTTTATCGTGGCCCATCGGCTGTCCACTATACAGAACGCGGACGTGATACTGGTCATGCGGGACGGCCACATCGTGGAGCAGGGCACCCACCGCGGCCTCCTGAACCTGGGCGGCTTCTACTCCAAGCTATATCACAGTCAGTTTGAACAATAGGGAGGCGCTGGGCGCTGCGCGCGCCCAG
>CADAGW010000353.1 GCA_902787475.1 uncultured Eubacteriales bacterium | reverse complement strand
CCGGTGCGGTAATACATCTCCAGCGCCAACAGCCCCGCGTGACTGCACCCGAAGGCGAACAGGTTGTGTCCCTCCAGCGTGGCCCGGCTCATCCACTGGGCGGCGGTCTCCATGGCCTCCCTCTGGCTGTCCCACACCCGGTCCAGCACATTCTTTACGTTGGCAAAATAGGCTTCCATTGCGTTCATGTCCATTCCTCCCGCGATATGATCTCCATTTCAAAGGCCTGGGCCACCCGCCTGCGGGCCTCGATGGGGGAGTACCCCTGTTTCCTTAGCAGGTGCATGGGCCCCGCCGCCATGTGCTCAAACCAGGGCCGGTGCACCCGCATGTCCGGGCGCAGGCGGTGAAGCTCCTCCTCGAAGGCTTCAAGCATCCTCTCGTGGGCCTTCCACGCCCCGCCGCACAGGGTCACGTCCCGGGGCGAGACGTCCTTCAGGCCGCCCAGCAGGGTGTTCATCTGCACCCCCATCAGTCGCCCGGCCTCCGAAAAGATGCGGAGGGCCACCTCGTCTCCCTCCCTGGCCGCTTGGGCGCACAGGGGCGTGAGCCTGGCCATCTCCGGGAACGGCGCGTTCTGCCCGTACACCCGGCGCACTATGTTCCAGGAATCCGCCTCCGCCCCGAAATGTCGCAGGATCAGGGGCGTCAGCAGGGTCTTTTCTCCCCATTCGTTCAGCTCCCGCACCGCCGCTCTGGCCGCCTGCAGGCCGATCCAGGTGCCGCTGCCCTGGTCGCCCAGCACCGGCCCCCAGCCGCCCACCCGCATGGTCTCCCCCGGGCGGATATAGAACACGTCGCTGCCCGTGCCGGAGAGGGCCAACAGCCCCTCCTCCCGGCCCGAGCCCGCCATGAGAGCGGCGTGGGACTCGTCAAAAAAGGTGATCCTGCCCACCCGCACATGGTTTTGAAGGGCCTGGGCGAAGAGATCCCTGGGCCCCACGAACACCACCAGCGCCTCGTCGATGGCCTCCACGCCCCGGAGCACCTGTTCAAGGCACTCCTCCACGTGCTCCCGCACGCTCTCGGGCCGGTTCTGTGTGGTGTTCACGCCCCCGGACCGGCCCCGGGCCACCACGGTAAAGTCCTCCGTGAAGCAGGCCGCCGCCAGCTTGCTGCCGCCGCCGTCCACCGTCAGATACATGCCCATCCCCCCGCTTCATCGAAGGCAGTATACCATACTTTCTGAATATTTACAATACGATCGGCGGGATTTTCGGCCCTGTCCCGCCAGGGACACGAGATTTTCAATGGACTCTTGCGGGGGAGGGGTGGACGTGCTATAATACAGCCATACAAACGGCAGGAGGCGAGCGCATGGCATACATAGACGAAAAGCGCCTGGGGCAGATCACCCGGCACGCCAGGGAGAGGATCGGATCCGGCAGGCTCATGGGCATGAGCGCGGCGGTCTGCGGCCCGGACGGGCATATCTACACCTTCGTGGAGGGCGACGCAGCCAGGACGGGGGAGAAGCTGACGGAAAAGAGCCTGTTCCGCCTGGCATCCATGACCAAGCCCATCACCGCGGCGGCCATTATGATCCAGTCTGAGCGGGGATACGTCCGCATCATTGACCCGGTGTCCAAATACATACCGGAGTTCGAGCACGTATGCCTCTTCGACGGCAACCCGGCCCGGCCCATAGAGATCCGCCACCTGCTCTCCCACTGCAGCGGCGTGGCCCACGACGCCTTCGGCGAGTCCGAATTCGCCGTCTACGGCCCTAAGGAGGGGGACACTCTTTCCACCGTGGTGCCCCGCTACGCGAAAATGCGCCTGCCCTTCCAGCCCGGCGACAAGTCCGGCTACAGCGCTGTCGCGGGCTTCGACATACTGGCCCGGGTGGTGGAGGTGACCAGCGGCATGCGCTTTGAGGACTTCCTCCGGGAAAACCTCTTTGGCCCCCTGGGCATGACCGACACCACCTTCCATCCCACCCCCGAGCAGATGAACCGCCTGGTGGAGCTGGTCACCGCCGGGGAACAGGGCATCGAGCCCTGCCCGTCGGAGGGCATATTCCCCGGCCTACCCGGCGGTGGCTACGAGGCCGGCGGCGCGGGCCTGGTGGGCACCCTGGGGGACTACCTCCGCTTTGCCCGCATGCTCCTTGGCCGGGGTCAGCTGGACGGCGTCCGGGTCCTTACCCCCCGCACCGTGGAGCAGATGGCCTCTCCCGCCATGCCCTACGTGGTGCCCGGCATCGGCGAGGAGGTGCGCTGGGGCCTGGGCATGCGCGTCATTCAGCACTTAAACGGCTACTCCGCGCCCCTGTCCGTGGGCGCCTTCGGCTGGAGCGGGGCCTTCGGCACCCACTTCTTCATCGATCCGGTGCTGAAGGTCTGCGCCGTATACATGAGCAACCTGTCCAACGCCGGCGGCGCGGGGGCGGAGACCGCCTTCGAGTTTGAAAACGACGTGATCTCGTCCATATTGGAGTGACTATGCGCATAGAGGATTTCGGCTACCACATCGGCGCCCTGCCCCGGGGGCCCCTCAACAAGATCACCGACGTGCCCGGCGTGCGGGTGGGGCACTGCACCGTCTGGGATGACCACCACAAGACCGGCGTCACGGTGGTGCTGCCCGACGAGGACGACCCCTTCCTCCGCAAGCTTACCGCCGCGGGGTGCGTATTAAACGGCTTCGGCAAGA
>CADAGW010000352.1 GCA_902787475.1 uncultured Eubacteriales bacterium | reverse complement strand
GACGCCGGCCGCCTCCTCCGCCTCCTCGAAGCGGATCCGGGCCAGCTCCTCCGGCATGATCTCCACGTGTCCCAGGTTCCCGTTTGCCACGTGGCACACGCTCACCTCGTGGCCCAGTTTCACATATTTGGCCAGGGTGCCGTAGCACCCGATCTCCAGATCGTCCGGGTGGCAGCCCACTGCCAGTATCCTCATCTATCGCTCCCTCCCTTTTGCCGGGGCCGGTCTGTCAGTTGCACTCCGCCGTCAGCGGCCCCTCCAGCTCCCTGTGGAAGAACAGCCTGCCCGGCAGGGTGGGCATATAGGTGGAGGGGATGAACCGGGTGGGGCCGTACCTTAGGGTGGTCCAGAAGGACAGGCCCTGCCACTGCATGCCCCGGGAGAGGATGCCGTCGCACCCGCCGATGGCGTAGTCCGCCTGGAGGAACAGGCCGGGGCCTATGGTGTTGGCCCGGGCGGGCACCAGGGTGGTGCGGGACTTAAAGCTGGTGATGGCGTTCTGCTCGATGGTCAGGGGATGGAGCTTCATGCCCAGCCGGTAATTCTGCTTGGCCCATTCCTCGTCGCTGTCAAACTCCGCCCCCACCATGGGCTCCCAGAAGGCGATGTGGCACATGCGGCCCACGCCGTACACCAGCACCAGCCTGGCGCCCCGTGCCTTCAGGGCGGCGATCTTGCCGGGATAGGTGGGCAGGTTTTCCCGGGTGGCGAAATTGCGCTGGGCCGGGGGAACGGTCAATTGTCCCAGAGGATGAAACAGCGCCTGCTCCATGGCGTACTGGAAGGCCCCAGTGTTGTCCGGCGGCAGGGTGTTGCCCTCCCCGTCGGCCCACTCGTCCATATTGAAGGTGGTCACGTGCCCGCAGTCCACGCCCCAGGCCGTAAGGAAATACACCACCCACCGGTACATGCCCATGGGGCCCACCGGCAGTATGATGGCCAGCTCTCTTCCTTCGTCCTTTGTCTTTTTGATCTGCAGGGCGATCTCGTGGCCCATGTAGGTGTCAAAGTCCGACAGGCTCTCGCACCGCACCGGCGCGAAATCCGGGTGCCAGAAGCTCTGCCTCGCGTCCGCCTCGCCGGGCTCGCCCACGCATTTGTCCATCCTGCATAGATCCCATCCCTGGGGGAAGAAGCTCTCCAGATACGATCCCTTCATGGTGTCCATCAGGTTCATATGCCGTCCTCCTCGCCGCGCCAGGCGCGATGTATCGTCAGGGAAACCCTCGCCCCTATTGTATCATTCCGCCCGCCCGCTGTCAATTCACGGCGGCGGAAAAAAGAAAAAGGCAAAATATGGTTTTTCTAACCTCAAATGAACCTCTCACCGCTCCGCCCTCTCTTGTGTTTTCGGGGGAAGGAACGCCCGGGGAGCTGCCGGCCAAGCTCAGGGGTGAAGGCCTCTTCGGCACTGTTGTTGGAGACGAATATAGGCAGGGGATCGGTATACTGTCGTCCATGGGCGAATACACAGGGAAGCATGATGGAAACCACAAGTCGATTGACTTTTCCGCCCGGCCCGATATAGATGATTTTATGGCGCTGTGCCGTGAGATCGGCGCGGAGCCCTTTGTCACCATCAACCCCACCTGGAACACGCCGGAGGAGAACGCCGCGTGGGTGGAGTACTGTAACGGCGCTCCCGACACAAAATACGGCGCTTTGCGCGCCGAGCGGGGCCATGAAGCGCCATATCACGTCCGCTTCTGGTCCCTGGGCAACGAATTTGGCTACGGCCACATGGAGGGGGACAACACGCCCATAGGCTACAGCCGCCTGGCCCTTAAAAACGCCGATAAGATGCTCTCGGTATGCGACAAGCTGTGCCTGTGCTCCTGCGGGCCCTATCCAAGCGCGGAATGGTCGGCCCACGCCGCCCTGCCGCTGAGCGGAGTGGCCCCTCTTGTGTCCCTTCATTACTACGCGTCCTCGCCCGCCTATGCCGATCCCCAGGCCCTTGAAAGAGAATACGATCAGTGCCTTTCCTCCGTCATGTCCGCCCGAAGCAAGCTGCGCGCGCTGCGCAGTACCCTTACCGGCTCCATGAAGATATCCTTTGACGAATGGAACACCTGGAGCGCCTGGTACCGGCCCAGCTGTGTCACGGACGGCCTGTTTACTGCGCTGATGCTCCACATGCTCATCGGGGAGGCGGATGAGACCGGCATCGCCATGGCCTGCCATTTTGAGGCCGTCAACGAGGGCATGATCGAGGTGGACGCCGATACGGCCGCGCTCACGGCCTCGGGACAGGCCTTTTCGCTGATTCAGCGCCACGCAGGAGGAAAGCTGCTGTGCGCGTCGCTGGACGCGGTGGTGACGGCCCGAGAGGATCGGCTGACCGCCACGGTGATAAACCCATCCCTCCATGAATCCCGCCGGGTCAAGCTCTCCCTTTATGGCCGTTTGGCCCGGGCACAGATCTATACCTCTCAATGCGTCACGCCCCATACCCGCTTTGACATACGGCCCATAGAGGCGGAATGTGACCATGGCGCATATATCTTCCTCATGCCCCCGCACAGCATGCTGTATGCGGAGCTTGAAGAGAGTGAAACCACCCCCGACAGGACACAGGGACTGTGACCTTCATCAGGCGCAGGGAGGGGCGGCGTATGGACGGAAGAGAACTGGTACGTAAGACCCTGGAATTTCAGA
>CADAGW010000351.1 GCA_902787475.1 uncultured Eubacteriales bacterium | reverse complement strand
GCAATGGTCGCTTTTGGAATCCGTATATCCAAAAGCTCCCTTGCTCATTGGGCTCTCTTCGGCACTATTCCGCCACTGGCGGGTGCCTTCGTTCGCCCCACTGGCGGGTGCCGACCTTCGCCCCCCCAGACTCCTCGCCAAAGGGACTTAGTCCCTTTTGAAACCCTTCTTGCCGCCCTGCGGGCGGGACGCAATTCGATTTATATCGTGCAGCCCTGCTAACAAGCAATTGTATTGCGGTTCGGATATTTCGATGCGAAATAGCAACACATGCCCCGCTCGGCATCAAGCAGGGCATGTGTTGCTATGATTATGGGATCATATGCGCGCTTTTGGCGTATTGGGTGGGGGTCTTGCCGGTGATGGACTTAAACAGGCGGGTGAAGCTGGCGGCGTCGGACAGGCCCACGCTGGCGGCCACCTGGCCTATGGGGCAGTCGGAACGGAGCAGGATCTGGGCCCGGAGGATGCGCCTTTTGATGATGTACTGGTGGGGCGTGATCCGCATGGTGTTTTTGAAGAAGCTGTAGAAATAGTTGGGATGATAGCCCACCCGCTGGCTCAAAAGCTCTATGTCGATCTTCTCGTCCAGGTGCTGTTCGATATAGGAGAGGATCTCCGCCATCTCCTCGGAGGGCCGCCGGAAGGACGGGTCGGTGTCCAGAAACGCGGGCATGGCCTGGCACAGGGACCGGACCACGTCCCGCCGCCGGTCGGCGATGGCCAGCTGCAATGTCCTTACATAGTGCGCCAGCATGGAATCGGGCGAGGCTGGCAGGCGGGTCAGCCGCACCACGCTGATGGGCGAAAAGTCGATGTGCAGGAACATACAGGCGAACCGGCGGTCCGTGGTCTTTTTGACCCGGTAGGGGATGCTGGAGGGCAGTACGTAGAGGGTGTCGTGGTCAATGGCGCAGGATTCGTACTCGTCCTCGTAGCGAAGATCCCCCTCTGTGATGTAGTACACCCGGCTGTAGCCCGTGGCCATGGGCTCGTTCAGCTCCCATTCCGGCGGGGGCATCGTGTTTCCGAACTCGAACACCCTGACCCGGCTCTCTTCCCTGGGGAGAGTCACGCTGACGCCCCCTGTCCGTAGAGCTGACGGGCCAGCTTCAGGCTCTCCGTGGGATCCATGGTGGGATTGTATTCAAGGCCGCAGGCGCCCGTATAGCCCGCCTTGTCCACGGCGGCGAATATGACCCGGTAGTCGCTCTCCCCCATCTGCAGCTCGTGCCGACCCGGGTGCCCCGCGGCGTGGAGATGGGCGATAATATCCAGATTCCCCGTGATGTTGGGTATGATGTTCCCCTCCATCACCTGCTGGTGGTATATGTCGAATATCAGCTTGACGAGGGGATGGCCCGTTTCCCTCACGATCTGGGCCCCCTCCACGGCGCTCCAGAGGTAATAGCCCGGGTGATCCACGTAGGTGTTGAGGGGCTCGATCATCAGCGTCACCCCGGCTTCCTCCAGTATGGGCGCGGCGGCCCTGAGGCCCGTTACGATGCTCTCGTGCTGGGCGTCCCTGGGCGCGCCTGTGTCCTGGCCCACCTGGGTGATGAGCCGGCCCACGCCCATTTTGCGGGCCATGTCGCAGCTCCTTTTCAGGCCCTCCAGCCACCCTTCCCGCCTTTCGGGCTCGGTCAGGTGGAAGTCGGCGGTGCACATGCTCAATACCTCCACGCCGGTCTCCCCGCTGGCCCGCCGGACCTTGTCCGGATCCAGGCCCCGCCAGTCGTAGGTCTCCGCCGCGTCGAAGCCCAGGTCGCTGATCCTGCGCAGGGCGTCGCAAAAGTCCATCCTTCCAAAGAAACAGGGCACCGGTACGCAAAGCCGCATATGTCCACCCTCCCACATATCAAAATCGGTACATCATGATTATACGTCATCGGGCGGCGGATTTCAATACGCTCTTTGCGCAAAAAATCCCCCGCGCTCCGAAGAGGCGGGGGAAGGAGTCCGAAGGGACGGGATTATTCGGCGGTCACTTCGGTCTGACGGCCCTGGGGCTCGCCGTAGGCTTCCGCGGTGACCACGCCGTTCAAGACCTCGGTCACATACGCGATCACGGCCTCGTCCATGGGGATGCCGGTATCGAAGGCGCTGCCCGCGTCCTGAGCCCGGCGGAAGGCATAGTAGGTGTCGCCGCCGACGGCGCAGAAGTTGTTGGTGACCACGGCGTAGGTGGCTTCGGGATCGAAGGGCTCGCCGTTGATGGACTCGATGGTCACGCGCTGAATGGAGGCGGGGCAGAAGTAGGTGGAATCCGGATAGTTCTCGCCCTGGTCAAAGGCCTTGGTGGTGTCGAGAGTCCACTGGATGCCGCTGGTCTGGGGATAGCCGCCCACGGGATCGGGGGTGCAGAAGGTGGACGCTTCCAGGGCCTCAATAAGCTCGGCGCCGGTCACATACACCACGGCCACGGTGTTGCCGAAGGGCAGCACGGTGTTGATGTCCTTCATGGTCACGTCGCCGGGCTGGATGGCCGCGCGGATGCCGCCGCCGTTGGTGATGCCCACCACGTTCTTCTCTTCCTGCTCGATGCCGCCCTCCTTGACCACGCTCCACACCATGGCGTCGGTGATCAGGTCGCCCAGGTTGGTCTCCTGGGTGCGGTTGCCGGGGGCCTTGTCGCCGTTTAAGAGGATCTCGGAGGAGG
>CADAGW010000350.1 GCA_902787475.1 uncultured Eubacteriales bacterium | reverse complement strand
GTGACGCTGATGAGGATGGGCAGGTCGGAGTGAACCACGCAGCCGGTGAAGTCGGCGATGTCCGGGGATTCAAAGCCCTCCAGCTTCACGTACCGGAAGCCGAAGAAGGTGTGGAAGGGCCGCACCGCCCGGGCCGTGCCGTCGGAGATATAGGTGTATTCCTCCTTGGCGGAGCGGAGGTTGTCCCGGTAGAAATTGCCGCCCTGGAGGATCTCGAAGTAGTATAGCTTCTGGGTCGTGCCCTTGGGGGCCCGGGAGACGAACTCAAGGTAGCCTGTGATCTCCTGGCCCAGGTCCAGCACCGTCTCGCCCGCCGGGGTGGTGATGATCTGGGCGGGGGCGACGCGCTGTGTCACGCGGACGGGCGGGGAGAGGCGGTCGCGGATCAGGTCATAGCCCTTCTCCTCGATGCGCACCGGGCGGGTCTGAAGTTCTCTGCCGGGGTCGTAGGTCTCGCCGTCGTAAATGCTGGATTCCACCACCGGGGAATCGGTCTCGGTCCAGGATTCGTCTGTGTATATCCATTCCTCGGTGCCGTCCTCGTAGGTCAGGCAGATCTCCATCAGGAACATGGTCCTGTCGCTGTATACGTGCTTGCCGCCGTCCAGGCCAAAGCGGCTCACGGCCCAGCCGCCGCCCAGCATCACACAGACGGTGTGCCCGCCGTTCTTCATGGCGTCGGTCAGATCGAAGGTTTCGGCCTGCAGCCAGTTGTCGCAGGCGTTGTAGTAGGGGGCCAGCAGCTCGTCGCCGATCTTGTGCCCGTCCACATACACCTCGTACACGCCCAGGGCGGTGGAGTAGGCCCGGGCCCGGGAGAGGGGCTTTTTCACGTCGATTTGACGGGTGAGGCAGAAGCATTCGTTGTCGGGATCGGAGAGCCAGCGGGCGTGCCAGGGCTCGTTCATTTTGCCGGTCTCAAAGAAGGCCGGGTCGCTGGTGGCCGTTTCGCCGGTCTCGGAGACCACCGTCACCCGCCAGTAGTATCGGGTGCGGGGGGAGATGGGCATGTCGGGGGTGAAGGCCAGGCTGTCTATGTCCTCCCGGCAGCCGGAATCGTAGAGGAGGGCGGAAAAGTCCGGGGAGGAGGCGATCTCCACCCGGGCGGTTTTCTGGGTGCGGGAGGCGGCGTCCGCCACCTTCCAGGACAGGCGGATGGGCTGAAGATCGAAGCCCACGGGATCGGTGAGACGATTGGTCATAGTTTCCACGATGCGCATGAAACAACACCTCCAATATGAATATGATACACTCTTTCCGCCGGCAGGTCAAGAGAAAATCCGCGCCGACGCAAACGCCGACGCGGATTTGGACAAGTGGGTTCAGATCTTGATGTCGCCCAGGGCGGCCTGGGAATGGGCGGCGAGGAAGGGGCGGACGTATTCGGAAAGGTATTTTTCCACCTGCTCCCGGCTGCGGCCCGAGTAGTGCTCCGGGGAGAGGAGGGTATCCAGCTGCTCCCTTTCCATCTGGAAGGCGGGATCGGCGGCGATGCGCTCCATCAGGTCGCTTTCCAGGCCCTCGGCCTTCATCCGCTGGGCGGCGGCCTGGGAATGGACCCGGATGCGCTCGTGGATCTCCTGCCGGTCCGCGCCATGCTTGACGGCCTCCATCATGATGTCCTCAGTGGCCATGAAAGGCAGGTTTTCCCGCACCCGGCGGGCGATGACGGCGGAGTTGACCACCAGGCCGGAGGCCACGTTGCCGTAGATCTCCAGCACCGCGTCGCAGGCCAGGAAGGCCTCGGGCAGGGAGATGCGCCGGTTGGCGCTGTCGTCCAGGGTGCGCTCGAACCACTGGGTGGCGGCGGTCATCTCCGCGTCCTGGGTGAGGGCCATCACGTGGCGGGACAGGGAGCAGATGCGCTCGCAGCGCATGGGGTTGCGCTTGTAGGCCATGGCGGAGGAGCCCACCTGGCCCTTTTCAAAGGGCTCTTCCATCTCCTTGAAGGACTGGAGAAGCCGCATGTCCTGGGCGAATTTGTAGGCGCTCTGGGCCACGGCGGAGAGGGCGCAAAGCACGCGGGAGTCCAGCTTTCGGGGATAGGTCTGGCCGCTCACGGGGAACACCCGGTCAAGGCCCAGTTTGCCCGCGATGCGCTTTTCCAGCTCGTCCGCCTTTTTCCCATCGCCACCGTAGAGGGCCAGAAAGCTCATCTGGGTGCCGGTGGCGCCCCGGGAGCCAAGAAGCTGTATGGAGTCCCGGGCGAAGGACAGCTCCTCCTCGTCGCTCATCAGATCCTGGATCCACAGGCAGGCCCGCTTGCCCACGGTGGTGAGCTGGGCGGGCTGAAGGTGGGTGTAGCCCAGGGTGGGCAGGGCCTTGTACTCCTCGGCGAAGCGGGCGAGGCGGGATATGACGGAGGCCGCCTTGCCCAGAATGATGGACAGGGCGTCCCGCATGATCAGAAGGTCCGCGTTGTCGGTGACGTAGCAGGAGGTGGCCCCCAGGTGGATGATGGGCCGGGCCAGGGGGGCCAGGTCGCCGTAGGCCTTGATGTGGGCCATCACGTCGTGGCGGGTGATCTCCTCATAGCGGCGCACGCTGTCGTAATCGATGTCGTCCACGTGGGCCTTCATCTGGTCAATCTGCTCCTGCGTCACGCCCAGGCCCGTCTCCATCTCCGCCTCGGCCAGGGCGATCCACAGCCTGCGCCAGAGGGAATAGC
>CADAGW010000349.1 GCA_902787475.1 uncultured Eubacteriales bacterium | reverse complement strand
CCAGCCAGAACTTGGACCGTTCCAGACGGCCGGCGAACTGGTCGTAGGTGTAGGGGGTGCCGATTTTGGAGAAGACGGTCTCCAGCATGGGCACGTTGAAGTTGACGATGGAGCCCAGCTGCACGATCAGGCTCATGGGCACGGTGCAGACCTCGTGGCCCGCCACCGTTGTGTTGTACATGATGGCCTGATGGGCCTCGCTGGCCGTGCCGTTTTTCACCGCGTCGTACATTTTATCGAACTCAAAGTACTGGCGCAGGATGCCGTCGTCAAAGCAGAAATCAAAGGCCTTCAGCGGCTCCGTCTTGGAGTAGAGCCACAGGATGACCTCCGGCTCGTAGATCTTCAGCAGGGTTTCCGGCGTCAGGTTCAGGCCGGAGGAGCCGGACATTTTGCCCGTGGTGCCCTTGATGCCGATGAACTCATACCCCTGGAAGAGGGGCGGCTCGAAGCCGAAGATCTTGCGGGAGATATCCTTGCTGGTATCGTAGCTGCCGTGGGGGCTGGCGTGATCCTTGCCGCCGGGCTCAAAATCCACGCCCTCATATTTCCAGCGCATGGGCCAGTCGATCTTCCAGGCCAGCTTGCAGTTGAAATCTTTGGTAAAATCGAAGGTACCGTGATGGCCGCAGGCGCACGCATACTCCGCCACATGGCAGTCGTCCGTCAAAGACAGGATCTTTGTGGTGTCCTTATGGCAGACGGGGCAGTAGATGCTGACGGGGTAATAGGCCTCCCGCTCGCCCTCTTTGGCGTCCTGGGTGCGGTGGGAATCGAGGATATCAAAGATCTCGCCGCGCTTTTGCAGGGCTTCCAGAATGTAATCGGTGTATTTGCCCTCCCGGTACATGCGGGCCTGATAGCGGTAATCCATCTCGATGCCGAATTTTGTGATGGACCGCATGAACTCGTTTTCAAAATACTCGGCGTAGGTGGCCTCCTCCGTGCCGAAGGGGTTCTTCACGTCCACGTAGGGGAAGCCGATGTATTTTTCCATGTCCCCGTCCGCCTTGGCCACGTTGACGGGGATCTTCCTCACCCGGTCGAACTCGTCCCAGCTGAACAGCAGGCGGGCCTTTTTGCCCTTTTTGCGCAGGGCCTTCACCACGAAGTAGCTGGTGGCGATATCCCGGAAGTTGCCGATGTGGATGGAGCCGGAGGGGCTGATGCCGGCGGCGCAGACGTATTCCGGCTTATCCGGATTCCGCTTGATGATCCGCTCGGCGATTTCTTCAGACCAATGCATAGATGACCTCCCGCCGGTTTACGCTTTAAAGATTTCCAGAATTTTGATCACGTCGTTGCCCATGGGGGTCTCCACGGTGACCACGTCGCCTACGCGGTGGCCCAGCAGCTCCCGGCCCACAGGGGATTCGTCCGACACCTTGTCGTGCATGGGGTCCGCCTGGGGCGCGCCCACCAGATGATAGACGTGCTCCTCATCGTAGGTCTCGTCGTAGATGCGCACCGAAAGGCCCGTGTAGACCTTTTCGGTGGAAAGGGTGCTTTCGTCCAGCACGGTGGCGTGGCTCAGCGTGTATTCGATTTCCAGAATGCGCGCTTCCAGCTTGGCCTGGTCGGACTTGGCCTCGTCGTATTCGCTGTTTTCGGAAAGGTCGCCGAAGGACTTGGCCTCTTTGATCTTTTCCGCGATGTCGTTTCTGCCGGTGGTGCGCAGCTCACGGAGCTCCTCCTTGAGCTGCTCGATCACATTTAAAGGTAATACGTATTCGTCTGCCATGATGTCATTTCCCTTCTTGCAATATGCTGTATTTGATTGTTTTGGGTACCTGATTTATTTGCCGATCTTGCGGAACTCCTCCACGATGCTGCGGATGGCCTCCACGCTGAGGCCCTCACCCTCCTTCAGGTTCTTGATGATATCCATCACGGAACCGGTGAAACCGGCCAGCTCGGAGGTCACGTCCGGTTTGGAGGGCTCCTCCGACTGCTCCGGATCGCCGCTGACGGAGGGATCCAGCGGATCCGTGGGCGCGGCGGGCTCATCTACGGCGTCGGGGATGATAAAGCCGGTCTGGCTGCCGTTCGGCGGCAGGAAGAACTGCTCCTCCAGCCCAACGGAGGTCCGCAGCGCCAGGCGGGCGTCCGCGGGGGTGATCTCGCCGTCGAAATCCATGTCGGCGTAGGCCAGCGCGGCGGCGTCCGGCAGGATCTCGCTGCCGATGGAATGGCGCAGGATGGCGCGGGCGTCGTAGGGATCCACCCGCTGGTCGTTATTCACGTCGCCGTAGACGCGCCTGGTCCAGTTGAAATCCGTCATATGGACGTAGGAGGTGTAGGTGACGTAGATGGTATAAAAATCCAGGGCGTCCTTGGGCTGCAGCTCCGGCTTGTCAAGGCCGCTGAGGATCGGATTGGCGATACCGGCCACGGCGATGGCCATCCAGTCCACCCCCGTATAGGCGGTGATGATGCGGAGCATGTCGTAAAAGGAGATCTGGAAGGTGTATTCGATGCTCTCGGTCAGCTCCGTCATGTTGCCGTTGTGATCGAACTGCGCCTCGGCATAGGCGTTTTCAAACATGAAATCCTGAAAATGTATCTCCGACAGTCTGCCGTCCTTGTCGGAGGCGTTGGGATCGCCGCTGACCACGATGGGGTTCAGCACCGGGGAGGGCAGATCAAACAGGTGGGACAGGGAGCTGTCGGGGCCCTCCTCCAGTGAGACGGAGGGGAACTCAAGC
>CADAGW010000348.1 GCA_902787475.1 uncultured Eubacteriales bacterium | reverse complement strand
GTTCCAGCGGAAATAGTCGCAGCAGGCGGATATGTTTTCCCGGATGGACACGCCCCATACATAGGGCTTATCGTAGTCGTAGCGGGTAATGGTGGGGTCGCCGCCGTAGATCTGGAAGCCCACGTCCGGCGCGAAGTGGTCGCAGGTGGGGGATTCCTGCCAGGTGGCGTGGGCCCGGCACATGATGGGCCCGCCGAAGAGGCTCTCGGCGTAGGACCGGGAGTCGATGGCCAGGGACACCACCCTGCCGCTCAAGAGTTCAAAGTACCGCTTTCTGAACAGCCAGGTGTCGTAGGCCCCCTGGGCGTCCCTGCCCATCACGTACTGACTTCCCTCGTGGGGCGTTTCGCCGGGCAGAAACACGTGCTGCTGGTAGGCGAAATAGACCATGTATTTGAGGAAATCGCGGTACTTGTCGCCGTAGAGATCGGCGTAGGTCTGGATCAGGGCCGGGGTGACGTAGCGGGTGGTGATCTCGGTGTCCGGGCCGAAGTGGTTGAACAGATCCCAGTCGAACTGTATGTGCATCTCGTCGGAATAGAAGCCGGCGTAGGAGATGCCCAGCTCGTTGTGCTGGTCGATGACGCCCTTGATATAGGGCAGGGCGATCTGGTCGAAGTAGTCAAGCTCCGGCGTGCGGTATTCGATGACGGTCAGCACCCTCTTGTGGCGGGTGGAGGTCTTGCCCCGTATCACGATGTCGTCGTAGGAATAGCCCTGGTCGGTCATGACGGTGGTGTGGGGCACCAGGGACCAGCGGACGGTGTCGGAGATGTCCTCGATGTCGTTTTCGTCCACGTAATACAGGCCCTGGTCGGTCAGCTTTTCCGCGTCGAAGGCCACGGCCATGACCCGGTGGATGGTGAGGGCCACTGGGCCCTTGTTGTTGTACCACTGGATCTGGCGGCGCATCTGGACGGTGAATCCGCCGTCGGCGATCCTGCCCTCCTGAAAATGCCACTGGAAGCCGGTGTTGTCGTGCTTCTGTACGTATCCGCCGCCCAGATCCAGCGGGGAGATCAGGGACGCGCCGAAGCTCATGCCGTATTTGGCGGCGCAGTCGTGGATCTGCTTGAAGGCCTTCAGGGTCGTGGGGCTGTCGGGGTAGTTCAGGCGGGTGGTGCCGCCGAAGAAAAAGTCGTAGGACACCTCGATGCGCTCGCAGCCCTTCTCCTTGGCCTGCTTGACGAAGGATTCAAGGGTAGTTCCCACGGGATACCTGCTTTGCTTTTCGTTGGAAAATCCCAGCTCCGCGTCGTCGAAGAGGGGCTTTTCCGGTTCGTTGGCGATGCGTTCCAGCTGTTTTTCGTCGGTGAGGATCAACGTGGCGTGGCGGTCGAAGAGGCGGAACACGCCTTCCTTGCGGATCACGTTCATATGGCTGGCACTCCTTCCCTGGCGCTCGGCGGGCATGCCCCCGGCGCGTGCGTATCCGGGGGTATTGTAGCATACGGGGCGAAAAAAGTAAAGGAAAAAAGGTATGGCGGCGGAGGGAAAACGGACAGGGGAAAATGGAATGGAAGGGGGGACGGATCGCTTCGCCGCCCGGCGGCTCGCCATGACAGATTGGGGGTTCGTGTGATTACGATTTACCATACAGACCAATCCATATTTCATAAAAAACACCCCCGCGCTGCGAAAACGCGGGGGATGGGAGAAACGTGGGTCACGCCCAGGGGTTCTCGGTGGGATAGGGCAGGGACGCGGGCTGGTTGTAGCCGATGTCCTTGACGCCCAGGAACTTGAACACCTCGAAGAGGGCCTTGCCCCAGTGGCCGAAGGCCACCGCGCCGTGATGGGGGAAGCGCTTCTCGATCAGCACGTGGCGGTAGAAGCGGCCCATCTCGGAGATGGCGAACACGCCGATGCCGCCGAAGCTGGTGGTGGCAACGGGCAGCACCTCGCCCTGGGCGATGTAGGAGCGGAGATTCCCCTCGGAGTCGCACTGCAGGCGGAAGAAGGTGATCTCGCCGGGAGCGATGTCGCCCTCCAGGGTGCCGCGGGTGAAGTCGGGATCGCTGCCGGCGGGCTCCAGGAGCCGGTGCTGGATCAGCTGATACTTGACGGCCCGGTCGGAACACATCTTGCAGGAGGGGGTGTTGCCGCAGTGGAAGCCCATGAAGGTGTCGGTGAGGGCGTAGTCATACTTGCCCTTGATCTGCTCCTGCCACATTTTGGCGGGCACGGAGTTGTTGATGTCCAGTATGGTCACGGCGTCGCCGCTGACGCAGGCGCCGATGTACTCGCTCAGCGCGCCGTAGATATCCACCTCGCAGCTGACGGGGATGCCCCGGGCGGCCAGGCGGGAGTTGACGTAGCAGGGCTCAAAGCCGAACTGCTCGGGGAAGGCGGGCCAGCACTTGTCGGCGAAGGCCACGTACTTGCGGGCGCCCTTGTGGGCCTCGGCCCAATCCAGCAGGGTCAGCTCAAACTGGGCCATGCGCTCCAGCATGTCGGGGAAATACTTGCCCTCGCCCATCTCCTTGGCCATATCCTGGCACACGGCGGGGATGCGCTTGTCGCCCTTGTGGGCGTTGTAGGACACCAGCAGGTCCAGCTCGCTGTTCTCCTCGATCTCGACGCCCAGCTCGTAGAGGCCCTTGATGGGCGCGTTGCAGGCGAAGAAGTCCTGGGGACGGGGACCGAAGGTGATGATCTTCAGATTCTGCACGCCGATGATGGCCCGGGCGATGGGGATAAAGTCCTTGATGATCTTGCCCAGCTC
>CADAGW010000347.1 GCA_902787475.1 uncultured Eubacteriales bacterium | reverse complement strand
GGAAGGCTATGGACAACTATTCATGGAAGTATACCATGGGCAGCCATGTGGATACGGATTTCTCATATGGGATCGCCGGAACCCACACCATCCTGGCTATGTACACCACGGCGGAGATTGCAGACACGAGCGAGATGTACAGCTTTACAAACTGGAACGGCTGCTTTGATCCCTTTACTGTCAAAGCCGTCGCATACGGCACGCTGCAGGTGGATGGTGAGCTTTCGCAAGAAACGTTCCACCAAGGCGACGTGATCAGCGTGCGGCTCACCAGCCCGCAGGATCAGATCATAGAGACCTACTGGGTCGCATGGTACGATGATGAATCCAGCACGTATTATAACCGTGTTGAAAGTGCGGATGGAACCTTTGAATTGGATACTGCATACCTGCCCTTGGGCACGTACAATCTGTACATAGGCGCCACGGCTCCGGGCTGGGGAATCATTGATAAAGGTATCCAGATCACCGTGCTGGAGCCGGAAGAGAGGCGTGTCACCTTCACCATTGAGCCCGAGGAGGTCCTGCTGATGCAGATCCCCGACATGCGCATCTCCGCGCCTGGGGCCGAGAGGATCGATATCTACGAGGGGCGGCGAATTGATTCATTCCGCCACGGGCGCCAGCTCGCGGGGCGTCGTCTGATACACCGAGGGCCAGCACCCCCTCTATGCCGTGGCCACCTACCCGGACGGCGAGACGGCCAGAAGCGAGGACGTGACCTACACCGTGACGGTGCTGGGCGAGATCCCCGCCCCGGCCTACACCATGCCCCGCACCATCTACTCTGGCGACACCCTTCAGGTCCACGTGGGCGCCGTGGAGGGAGCCCACGGCTCCGTGGTGCTGGTCAAGGTGAACGGCGAGATCGCTGCCTACGGCCAGATCGAGGGCGAGAACGGCGGCGACATCACCGTGGACATCAGCGCCTTCGCCCCCGGCGTGTACGACGTCAGCGTGGGCAGCGCCAGCTCCACCCAGGGCTACAGGGGCGGCATGGTGGATACCACCGTGCAGGTGCTGGACCGGAACGCTCCCGTCATGTCCCTGCCCGCTTCCCTGACCGCCATAGAGCAGGAGGCCTTCTGCGGCCTGCCCGCCCGGGTGGTCAGCGTACCCGCCTCCGTCACGGCCATCGGAAGCCGGGCCTTCGCCGACTGCGCGTCTCTGGGATTTGTGATCTTTGAGGGCGACGGCGGCTCCATCGCCGGGGACGCCTTCACCGGCAGTCCCTACGTCACCTTCCTCTGCCCCGACGGCAGCGCCGCCGCCCGCTACGCCGACGCCCACGGCATCGGCCACCGGCCCCGCTGATCCCGTGGCGGCATCCCCATCGGTTTCATACAGGAAGCAGCATGATCCTCGCGACCATGCTGCTTCCTGCCTGCAGGCAAACCGCGCGCCGACCGGCCCTGTGAGGCGAATGGCAATCCCCGCCTTCCCGCAGTTCATTTCGAAACGGTGTGATATACTTTGGGCACCCTCTTGCCATTGCGAGGAGGCCGCATGGCCGACGAAGCGATCCGTTCCCCCAAAAACCCCTCCGTATCATCATTCAAACCGAGGTGTTACCCATGACCAAAGGCCGTCTGGAAGCCTTCAGCGATGGCGTCATCGCCATCATCATCACCATCACCATACTCCTGATCGACCTGCCGGAGGGCAACGAATGGGCGGACCTGGTTGCCATACTGCCCCTGGTGGTCAGCTACCTCATCAGCTTTATACTGGTGGGCACCCACTGGGTGAACCACCACCACCTGTTCCAGGTGGCCGGGGAGGTGGACGGGAGGGTGCTCTGGGCCAACCTTCTGTTCCTGTTCCTTTTGTCCTTCGTCCCGGTGTCCACCGGCTGGGTGGGCAGATCCCACTTTTCCATGATCCCCGTGCGGGTATACGTGGCCCTCAACCTGGCCTGCGCCATGAGCTATCTCCTGCTTGAAAAGGCCATCATCCGCTCCACCGACTGCGACCTGCTCCGCCAGGCGGTGTCCGAGAGCAAAAAGGAGGCCTGGTCCATCGGCGTGGAGGCGCTGGCCCTGGCCCTGTCCTTCATTCCCGGAGCCCACTACGCCGCCTGCCCCCTCCTGGTGGTGGCGGTGGGGCCCTGGATCATACCGGATCTTCGGATGAAGCGGGTGTTTGAGGAAGCCCGGAACAGACAGCAGGGCGAAAGGAACGGGTGATCCAATGGATCGTCAGATGCGGTATTTTATCGCCGTGGTGGAGACGGGCAGCTTTTTCGAGGCGGGGGAGGCCTGCCACATCTCCCAGTCCGCCGTCTCCCAGCAGATCCGCTCCCTGGAGCAGGAGCTGGGGGTGGCGCTTTTGTCCCGCCGCGGCCGCAAATTCTCCGTCACCCCGGCGGGAGAATACTTCTATCAGCAGGCCAAGCGGCAGATCCAGGCCCTGGACAGCCTGATCCGGGAGGTGCGCCGCATCGGAACGGGGGAGTACCAGCGGCTCCGGGTGGGCGTGCTCCACGGCTTTTCCCCTGCCGTGGTGCATGCGGCGGTCAGGGACTTCGCCGCCACCCATCCCTACGTGCGCCTGTCGCTGACCACCGGCACCCACGAGGAGCTGTTTCACCCCGTCAGCGCCGGCTCATTGGACATGGTCATAAACGACCAGTGGCGCACCCTCAGCGACCAGTACGTAAACGAGCCCCTGATGGATCAGCCCCTGTTCGCCCTCCTCCGCTCCGGCGACCCCCTCTCGGGCCGCCCGCGCCTCACCCCGGAGGACCTGCAGGACAGGCTCTGCATACTGGTCTCCTCTCCCGCCCAGCGGGAAAACGAGGTCAGCCACTGGCGGGACGTGATGGGCCTTCAGAGCAGCTTCCTGTTCGTGGACAACGTGGACGAGGCCAGAATGAACGCCGGGGCCGGGGTGGGCTTTTATCCCTGCGACGGCGGCATGGACTCGGGCGGCGGCACCATCCTCGTCCCCCTCTGCCGGGGAGACGCCCCCATGACCCGGCGGATGTTCGCCTTCTGGCCCCAGGGCAGCGACTCCTCCCTCCAGAGGGAATTCACCGACCGCCTCAGGCGGAGCATCCAGCAGACCGCCTGACCCGGACCGCGGCCGTACCGGCGGGGCGGAGATGTCCGAAGCGGAGCATCGGGCAAAGTGCGGGGGATGCGTTTCATATCAGTTTTTCTTATTTGAAGGAGCGGGAATCCGAATTGATTTCCCGCTCCTTTTCGTCTATAATGGCCATAAAGGGCGGGAAAAGGGGCCCAAATGCCCTCAAACGGGCCCAAAACGGGCCGAAAGACCGCGCCAAAGCGGGCTTCGATATGGACAAAACGGACATGACCCGC
>CADAGW010000346.1 GCA_902787475.1 uncultured Eubacteriales bacterium | reverse complement strand
CTCATCGAGCTGGACAGTGAGGGCCAAATGGCCCTCTCCCAGATCCCCTATTCCTCCATACCAAAACAGGCCGATTAGGCCGGAAAAGGAATCGCCTATGAAGATCGTCGTCACCATGCCCGTCACCCAGGAGCAAAAAGAAAGGATCATCGCCTGCGCCCCCGGGGCCGACTTCGCCTTTGGCAGGGAAGAAAGCCTCAAGGACGCGGAGGTGATCCTGGGCAACGTCCCCCCCGCCCGCCTCGCCGAGTGCGAAAAGCTCCGCTTTCTGCAGCTGAACAACGCCGGAAGCGACGAATTCAAGCCCGGCTCCCTGCCGGAAGGCGCCGTGATGTGCAACGCCTCCGGGGCCTACGGTCTGGCCATCTCCGAATACATGCTGGCCGGCCTTCTGACCCTCATGAAGCGCCTGGACCAATACCAGGACAACAAAAAGGCCCACCTGTGGCAGGACCGGGGTCACGTCCGCTCGGTCTACGGCTCCTCCGCCCTCATCGTGGGCTTTGGGGACATCGGCTCCGAGTTCGGCGCCCGCCTCCACGCCCTGGGGGCTTCGGTCACCGGCATCCGCCGCCGCCCCTCCAAGGGGCCCGACTGGCTCGCCTCCATGCACGGCATAGAGGACCTCGATTCTCTCCTGCCCCAGATGGACATCGTGGCCTGCGCCCTTCCCGGCACCGCCAGCACCCGGGGCCTCTTCGGCCCGGCCCAGTTCGCCGCCATGAAGGAGGGGGCCTACTTCATCAACGTGGGCCGGGGCTACTGCGCCGACACCGACGCCCTGTGCGCGGCCCTGACCGGCGGCCATCTGGGCGGCGCGGTGGTGGACGTGACCGCCCCCGAGCCCCTGCCCGCGGACCATCCCCTCTGGGACGCGCCCAACCTGGTGCTGACCCCCCACGTGTCCGGCCAGTATCACCTGCACGAGACCTTCCTCCGCATCCTCGACATCGCCTGCGACAACCTGCGCCGCTACGTATCCGGCCAGCCCCTTCAAAACGTGGTCAACATGGGCACCGGCTACCGGGACGACGCCCCCCGCCGCTGATCAGAGCCGGAAGTCGTACTCCTTCTCCATGTCCTCCCATTTTTTGAGGAACGCCAATCCCTCCGGGTCCTGTGCCATCAGGCGCAGGGCCCTTTTCACGTTCTCCACGAACCGCCTGTCCAGCCCCTTCACGCCGCTTTTCACCAGCGGGCACAGGGGCCGGGCTCGTATGTCCAGCCGGACGTCCATTGTCTCCCCGTCCGTCTCCGCCGTCAGAGGAAATATCCGGCACCCCAGGGGCCGTTCCTCCCTGGGACAGGTCCCCTCGCACACCAGCATGGGCGTTTTCTCCCCGGCCATGTCCCCCGTCTCCACCCGGGCCCAGCCGCATCTCTCATACCCCTCCGCCTCCCCGGGAAAGAGGAACACGCCCCCCTGCCCGTCCTCGTCCGTCTGGCAGCAGGCGTGCTGGCAGTACCGACCGCAGTCTCTTTTAAGGGGCGTATATTCCCCCGCCAGCCGCCTGGCCTCCTCCAATATGGCCTTATCCATGCTCTTTTCCTCCCGTTTGTGCTCTTTCGGCAAAAGTATAGCATACCTCCGCCTTCACATATGGGAATCATCGTTAAGTTTTGGAATATTTCTGGACTTCATCGTCCTTCTGTGCTATACTATGTACGGCCTTGAGATCGAACCAGGTTATCCCTGCCCCTCCGGTGGTGTTTCTGCCGATCTGGACTCGGGAATGGACGGTCACAGGAGGCTCACACAATTAGGAGGGTATATTCCATGTACGAAGACAAGACCTTGACTTGCCGCGAGTGCGGCGCCCAGTTCGTTTTCTCCGCTTCCGAGCAGCAGTTCTACGCCGACAAGGGCTTCCAGAACGAGCCCGGCCGCTGCCCCACCTGCCGTGCCAACCGTCGCGCTGCCAATGGCGGCAACCGCGGTGACCGGCCCATGTACGACGTGGTGTGCGATGGCTGCGGTCGTCCCACCCAGGTGCCCTTCCAGCCCCGCGGCGACCGTCCCGTGTACTGCCGTGAGTGCTTCGAGGCCCAGCGCGCTTCCCGGTACTGATTCACTCGAAAGCAAAGCGCCCTTTCCGGGGCGCTTTCTTTTTGCCTCCCGACTCCGGAACCGATGCTCCGCCTCCCGCCTGAAAGCCCCGCTGCCGCCCCGGGCGGCGAAATGGCGAAGCATTCCGTCCCACAAAAAAATCGTCACTTGGATGGGAAAAGCATAAGACACATGAAGATCGAAAGAAAAACCGTCCTCCGCGTCCTTCTCATCGTCCTGGCCGTCGCCGCGGCCCTGGCCGTGTCCTGGAAATGGATCAGCGAGCCGCTGGTGGGCTTCGTCAAAAACCCCGAGGCGTTCCAGGCCTGGGTGTCCGATAAGGGCGTATGGGGCATGGCCGCCTACGTGGGCATGTGCATGCTCCAGGTCATCATCGCCATCATCCCCGGCGAGCCCTTCGAGATCGCCGGCGGCTACGCCTTCGGCTGGCTGGGCGGCACTCTGCTGGCCATACTGGGAGCCACCGTCGGCTCCGCGGCCACCTTCTCCTTCGTCAAGCGCTTCGGCAAGCGGGCGGCAAACTTCCTCTCGTCCCGGGAAAAGGTGCAGAAGCTCGCCTTCCTCCAGGACGAAAAAAAGCTCCATCTGATCACCTTTATCCTCTTTTTCCTCCCCGGCACGCCCAAGGACCTTTTAACCTACTGCGCCGCCCTCACTCCCATGCGCCTGGGCGAATTCCTGC
>CADAGW010000345.1 GCA_902787475.1 uncultured Eubacteriales bacterium | reverse complement strand
GGGGGAAGGTGACGCGGGTATAGGCCATTACGCTTTCCACCGCGCCCACCAGATTGACAAGGCAGGTAAGGTAGTAGGGGCCCATGTCGAACATGGGTCCGCCGCCCTTCTGATAGTAGAAGGCGGGGCCGGGGTGCCAGCTCTCATGGCCGTGGCAGCGCATGGAGGCGTTCACCGCCACCACGTCGCCGATCCAGCCGTCGTCGATGAGCTTGCGGCAG
Source organism: uncultured Eubacteriales bacterium (assembly GCA_902787475.1). Lineage (GTDB taxonomy): Bacteria > Bacillota > Clostridia > Christensenellales > Aristaeellaceae > RUG13279. Next base: position 2,556 of record CADAGW010000345.1, on the reverse strand, counting down.
GTCTGTATGCCGCCGCCCATAAAGGTATCCGGCGCGCCGCCCAGGAGAAGGCCCTTCTCCTTTGCCAGCTTCACCTGTGCCTCGCCGTCCTCCCGGCAGATGGCCAGGGGCTTTTCGCAGTAGGCGTGCTTGCCGGCCTTCAGGGCCAGCGTGTTCACCAGGCAGTGCTGGTCGGGATTGGTGATGTCCACGATCAGCTCGATCTCCTCGTCGGCCATGATGTCCTCGTCGGTAAAGTAGGCCTTGGGGATGTTGTATTTTTTCTGGGCGTCCAGGGCCTTTTCCTTGATCAGGTCGCACACGGCCACCACGTTCACCTTATCGGCGAACATGCCGGTCAGGTTGGTCAGGTATATGGTGCTGATGTTGCCGCAGCCCACCACGCCCACGTTTACTTTCTTCATGGCTGCATCCTCCGTCAATACATCTTGGCCGTGTTGGCGTACTGCTCCGGGTCGGGCTTCGTTTTGCGGAATATCTCCTTGCCCTCCGCGGCCCACAGCATGCCCCGGCGCATCATCTCCTGGGCCTGGGGGATGTTGAACACGTCGTCGTGATGGCCCAGGGAATTGTAGTACACCCGGCCGTGGCCCCACCGCTTGGTCCAGGCCACGGGCACGTCCACCTCGCCGTTGGCGGCGTGGTAGTAGTTGACCACCGGGTAGCGGGTGGTGGCCAGCACCTCGTTGGCCGGATCCACGTGCACGTAATACTGCTCGGAGCACACGTCGAAGTCCGTGATGCCCTCCACCAGGGGCGAGGAGCCCCGGCGGATGTTGACCCGGTAGGGCGTGCCGTCGCCGCCGGGATGGGACACCCACTGGCCGCCGGTCATGAACTGCCACTCCGTGTCCATGCGGAAGGAGTCGCACATGCCCCCGTGGCAGCCCGCCAGGCCCACGCCGTATTTGCCCACGGCCTCCGCCGCGGCCACGCTCTGCTCCCGGGTGATCTCGCCCATGGTCCACACCGGCACCAGCAGATCCAGGTCGTTGAGCTCTTCCTTCCTGTCCGCCAGCACCTGCAGGGTGTCAAATATCTCTGCCTCGAAGCCCTCCGCCCGCAGGATCCTCGCGAAGCGGGCAGACACCAGCTTGGGCTCGTGGCCGTCCCATCCGCCCTGTACGATCCAGGCTTTTTTCATATCCATTCCCTCCTTGTTGTCAGATGCGGCACTTCTGGCCCACGCCCTCTTTTTCGGCCTTGAACATCAGGTCTATGACCTTCATGACCCGAAGGGCCTGCTCGGGCTTTACGATCAATTCTTCTTTGCCTTCTATGACGCCCACGATGTTCTTGTAATAATCCGACCAGTCGGGCTTCTCGTCCGGCAGCGGGATCTCGTTCATGGTGTACTCGGGCCGGGGGGCCATGGTGCGGGTGGGGCCGGCCTCGGTGTATACGATGTCGTCGGACCACTTCATCTCCGCGTTGGGCTTGAGCTTAAGCAAACGGCCCTTGCAGCTCCAGTCGTCGATCTGCAGCGTGCCCTCGGTGCCCTGCACGTGCCAGCGGGGAGCGTTGATCAGGCAGTTGGTGCTCATTTCCATCTCGTAGGAGCAGCCGCCCTCAAAGCGGATGAACACCTTGATGTTGTCGTCCACGCCGGGGGTGTACATGCTGAGCAGATGCGCGTCCACGCTGATCACCTTTTCGTCGAACAATTGCATGGCCTGATCGAGGAGATGGACGCCCCAGTCCAGCAGCATGCCGCCGCCGTTTTCCTTGTGGCCCCGCCAGCCGTACATGGAGCCCCGGGAGCCCTGCACCTTGCTCTCCACCATGTATACCTTGCCCAACAGGCCCTGGTCCTTGGCGGCCTTCACGATGCGAAAGTCTTTGTCCCAGCGGCGGTTCTGGTGGATGGAGAACACCTTGCCCGTCTCATCCCGCACGGCGATGATCTCTTCAAGCTCCGCCGCGTTCAGCGTTACGGGCTTTTCGCACACCACGTTTTTGCCCGCCCTGAGGGCCTGTATGGCGATATCCTTGTGGAAATTGTTGGGCACCGCGATGGTGACCAGGTCGATGGTGTCGTCGGCCAAAAGCTCGGCCAGGGAAGAATAGGTATGCAGTCCCTTGGCCCGGGCGGCCTCCAGGGCCTCCTCCCGCACGTCGTACACGCCGTATACCTCGATCTCGGGCACCTTTTCCCGCACGCTCTGCACGTGCCAGCCGCCCATGCCGCCGTATCCCACCACCGCCTGCCGCAGCTTCGCCATACGATCCACTCCTTTTTTGCGCTCCGCCCGTGTATGGGCGCGTTTTGCCACTTGCATGATAACATATTTTGGCGTATAATACAGGCTGAATCTTTACAAATAATAGACAAAACTTGCGAAAGGTGATGGGTATGGATCAGCGGACCGCCCCCAGGACCCACCCGAGAGTGGAACATCGGCCGGACGATTTCAGCATGGCGGTATTTCGAAGCATGGTGTTTCCGGACCATCTGCACACCCAGATCGAGATCGTGCTGCCCACGGCGGGGCGTCTCCCCTGCCGGGTGGACGGGGAAGAGATGACCGTGGGCCCGGGAGAGGCGCTCGTCGTGGT
>CADAGW010000344.1 GCA_902787475.1 uncultured Eubacteriales bacterium | reverse complement strand
AGATATTATATCACCTTACCCGGCCGTTATCAACCGAAATCCTGTTTATCTTTCAGTCAAAACGGTTTTTTCACACAGAAACGGGGCAGGAAAGCATCCCGCCCCGCATGGATCCTGTTTGCCTTACACCTTCACGATGGCGCCCGCCGCGTCGGATTTGTATTCGTTCTCCAGAAGCTCGGTAAGGGCGATGGCCTTGTTCATGTCCATGAAGATGTCCGCGCCGTGCTCCACCGCGTCGATCCACTGGCGCAGGGGAGGCGGCATGTCCTTGGGCAGTCTCTCCACCGTCACGGCGCCATCCACGCCCAGCTTCTTGGAGCGGATGGTCACCTGGCCGCCCTGTATGGTGATGCTGCCCTCGGTGCCCTGGATCTCGATGGGAGAGCGGGCGAAGGGGGTCACGAACCCGGTCTCCAGCACGCCGATGGCGTCGTTTTCAAACTCGATCACCGCCACGGCGTTGTCCTCGCCCTGGGGCGCGCAGGTGCGGTTGAACATGGCCGCCACCCGCCGGGGCTTGCCCATGAGGTAGGCCGCCACGTAGTTGGGATGGCATCCCAGATCCATCATGGCCCCGCCGCCGGTCATGGTCATGTCGTACCAGTACTCCGGCAGCCAGCCGCCGCTGGAGCCGTCGTGGGCGGTGCGCATGCGGAAATAGTTCACCCGGCCCAGCAGACCGTCGTCCATGGCCTTCTTGGCGTACTGCACCGCGCCGCCGCAGAGGGAGGGATGGGAGATGACGAACTTGATGCCGCTGTCTTTGACGGCCTGGGCGATCTCTTTGCACTCCTCCACCGTGGGGGCCAGGGCCTTCTCGGTGAATATGTGCTTGCCCGCTTTGGCGCAGCGGATGAGCAGGTCCTTGTGCTGGGTGGTGGGGGCGCAGCAGAGCACCGCGTCCACGTCGCAGCGGGAGAGCATCTTATCCAGATCCTTTTCGTACTCGCAGCCCAGCTTCTCCGCCATGGCCTTGCCGCGGCACTCGTCATCGTCCCACACCACGGTCATCTTGGCGTCGGGCTGTTGGTTGATGAATTTTCCGTACCCCTCGGCGTGCACGTGCCACGCGCTGAGCAATGCCACATTCATATGCTTTTCCTCCTTAGATTTCGGGGATTTCGATCTTGACCTCCTCGCCCAGACGGGCGGAGCGGTAGATGCCGTCGCAAATGGCCTGGTTGTAGAGGATCTCCTCGCCGGGTATGGGGGCGGGCCGGTTCTCCTTGATGGCGTCGCAGAAGTCCCGCACCTTGGCGGCGAATATATCCACCTTGCCAATGGGATTGTAGGCGTCGAAGGGGTAGAAGGGCTTGACCACGCTGTCCACCTCGTTGCCGCCGATGTCCCGGAACATCCGCACCCGGGAGGGAGAGTTGACTTGCTGATAGCCATTGAGGATCTTAATGCCGCCCTCGGTGCCCAGCCACAGGGTGTCGCCTATGGAGTCAGCGTGCATGGCCCAGGCCTGGCGGAACACGAAGGTGACGCCGCCCTCGCACCGGACGAAGGCCACAGAGAAGTCGTCCACGTTGAAGGTGTCCGCGTCGTGCCAGTATTTGGGGTTCTTGCCGAAGTAGTCCGTGGCGATGGCCGACACGGTCAGGGGCTTGGGGTAGCCGATGGCGTGCATGCACTCGTCGATGGAGTAGCAGCCGATGTCGCCCAGACAGCCGAAGCCAGCCTTTTCCGCCTGTACGAAGGTGCTGCCGGGGATGCCGTGCCGCCGTCCGCCGCCGCTCTGCACGTAATACACCTTGCCCAGCTCGCCGCTCTGTATGATCTGATCCACGTGCTGGCGCACCGGGTCGTAGCGGGGCTGGAAGCCTATGGTCAATATGCGGTTGTTCTTTTTGGCCGCCCGCACCATCTCCACGCCCTCCTGCAGGGTAAAGGACATGGGCTTTTCGCACTGCACGTGCAGGCCCGCGTTCAGGGCCATGATGGTGGGGATCGCGTGCTGGGTGTTGTAGGTGCACACCGTCACGCCGTCCATCTCCACGTTTTTGATCAGCTCTTCCGCGCTCTCAAAGGCCTTGGCATTTGGCAGCTCCCACTTGTCCAGAAACGCCCTGGCCTTGCCCGGCACGATGTCCGCGCCGCCGACGATCTCCACGTCGTCGAAGGTCTTGTACGCCTTCATGTGGGCGTGGGCAATGCCGCCCGTCCCGATAAAACCGATCCGAAGCTTCTTTGGCATTGGGTTTACCCCCTTTCGTGTCCCCGCGGGCCGCGGGATATTGTATAATTCCATTCTCTACACAAAATTCCTGCCCGACGCTTCAAAAAATCAGAACCGCCGACATTTTAGCGCATTTATGCCTTTTCCGGCCTGTACTCCGGACACACGTACCGCCGCTTCCCCCGGGTGCCCCGGCCGCACTCTATGGCCCCCTTGGGGCAGCGGCACAGGCAGGCCATGCACTGGGTGCAGCTGCCGCCCCATTTGGGCCGCCCGTTTTCCATGCGCACGTTGTGAAGGGGGCAGGCCGTCTCGCACACCCCGCAGCCCACGCATGTGTCTCCGGCCCGAAACCCCCTGGCGTGGACATACAGGGGATAAAACGCGCGGTTCACCGGGCCGCTCTTGATCCGATCCATGATATTGGCTTTTCGCCCGTCGAAGGGAGCGCCCGCGCATATCCTCTCCGCCGCGAGATCCATATCCTTTATGGCCCGGGAGATGATCTTCTGTGCCTCCGCCTGCTCCGGGGCCTTGAACATGACGATATAGTTTTCCGGCATCACGATGGGCATAAGGCCCATGTACACTA
>CADAGW010000343.1 GCA_902787475.1 uncultured Eubacteriales bacterium | reverse complement strand
GGCTGAAATCGTTCAGGATCTTTTTGTTGAACATCATGACCCACGTCGCGTCGTTGTCCATTATGGATATGTCGCCGGTGGCGAAGAACAGCCACGTGCCCCCTATGCCCGCGACGCGGCTCAACAGCAGCGCCGGCTCGTATTCCCACACCGTCTCGCTCTTTAAGCCCTTCTTTTTTAATGTCTCCACTGTCCGCCCGTCCTCGGAGGACAGGTGGCGTATGATGCCCAGCCTGGCTTCCCCGCCCGCCACGTTTTCGATGGTCGTGGCGGCGTCGGTCTCCTGCACCCGCACCCGTATCGCCTTCTGCCCGTCCAGGGAGGCCACGAACCGGGTCACCGCCTCGGCCACGTAGGGGGACTGGGCGGTGGAGAGGCTCAATACCTGCGCGGAGGACTCGTCCCCTGTGGACAGGGCCTCGATCTGGGCCATCTGCCGGAGTATGGCGTGGGCGTGGCCCAAAAACACCCGGCCCTTGCGGGTGGGCAGGATCCCCCGGGAGGTGCGCTCGAACACGTTGTAGCCAAGCCGCGCCTCCAGATCCCGTATGGCCTTGCTGAGCGACGGCTGGGACATATACAGATTCTCCGCCGCCAATGTGATGGAGGCGGTCTTTTCCACCTCCACGGCGTAGCGGAACAGGGCGATGTCGTTGTTCATGGGCTTGCCTCCGTTGGATCACCAGGTGTCCTTGCCGTTCAGCGCTGTAAAATCCCGGGCGAAGTCGGCCATGCTGTCGGTCTCGATGGCCTGGCGGATCTCCTCCATGAGCCGGATGAGGAACCGAAGATTGTGAATGGATATCAGCCTCAGCGCCAATATCTCCTCGGCCTTGAACAGATGCCGGATATACGCCCTCGAGAAGTTGCGGCAGGCATAGCAGTCGCACCCCTCCTCCAGGGGCCCGAAGTCGTGGGCGTAGGCGGCGTTTCGCACCACCAGCCGTCCCCGCCGGGTAAAGGCGGTGCCGTTTCGGGCCACCCGGGTGGCCAGCACGCAGTCGAACATGTCCACGCCTCTGATGGTCCCCTCCACCAGGCAGTCGGGGCTCCCCACGCCCATCAGGTACCGGGGCTTGTTCTCGGGCATGTAGGGCCGTATGGCCTCCAGCATCTCGTACATCACGCTCTTGGGCTCGCCCACGCTGAGTCCGCCGATGCCCAGGCCCGGCAGATCCAGCCTGGCCATCTCCTTGGCGCACTCCACCCGAAGATCCGCGTAGAACGCCCCCTGCACGATGCCGAAAAGCGCCTGATCGTCCCTTGTCTTCGCCTTCATGCACCTGTCGAGCCACCGGAGCGTCCTTTCCATGGCGAACTTGGCCTGGGTGTGGTCGCAGGGCCAGGCGGAGCACTCGTCGAACTGCATCATGATGTCGCTGCCCAGGGCCTCCTGTATGCCGATGGACACCTCGGGGGAGAGGAACCGGGCGCTGCCGTCCAGATGGGACCGGAAGGACACGCCCTTTTCCGATACCTTGCGCAACGCTGCCAGGGAAAATACCTGGAACCCGCCGCTGTCGGTCAAAATGGGCCGCTTCCAGTTCATGAATTTGTGCAGTCCTCCCGCCTCCTTCACCAGCGCCTCGCCGGGGCGGAGGTGCAGGTGGTAGGTGTTGGAGAGTATGATCTGGGCGTCCATGTCGTACAGCTCGTCGGGGGACACGGTCTTGACCGTGGCCTGGGTGCCCACGGGCATGTAGACGGGGGTCTCTATGTCCCCGTGGGGGGTGTGCAGGCGGCCCCGGCGGGCGCCGGTGTGCTTGTCCACGTGGAGAAGCTCGAACTGGAAGTTTTTCATACTGTAGCCTCCGCTTGGAATGGATGGGGCCGTCATTCGGCCCGGGGAGAGACCTGCTCGGCCACGTCCTCAAACACGGGGATGGCGCTGCGGAGCAGCTGGTCCTGGGGCTTGGCACCGTTTTTGTAGAGTATGGACGGGGGATTGCCCGCCGACAGGGTGAGGAACTTTCCGTGCTTCATGAGGGCGGATATGAGCTTTTGCGGGTCGGGATGGGCAAGGGGCGACATTTTGACCCACAGGGCCCCGCCCTTTACCCCCAGCGTGTCCGCGCCGAGCCGCTGGCACAGGGACTTCATGTAGGCGATCTCCACCAGGTTCATCACGGGCCTGGGCGGTTCGCCGAACCGGTCGATCAGCTCGTCCACCAGATCGTCCCGGTCGGACCGGCTCTGCACCTGGGCGATCCGCTTGTACACCGCCAGCCGGTTTTCGCTGCCGGGCACGTAGTCGCCGGGCAGGTACGCGTCCATGCGAAGCTCCACCCGGGTCTGTATATCCTCATGCACCTCTTCGCCCCGGATGGCGCGCACCGTCTCCTCGATCATCTTCACATACAGGTCGTAGCCCACCGTGGCCATGTGGCCGCTCTGGGCCTGGCCCAGCAGATTGCCCGCCCCCCGGATCTCCAGATCCCGCATGGCCACCCGGAAGCCGGAGCCGAACTCGGTGAATTCCCGTATGGCGGAGAGCCGCTTTTCCGCGGTCTCGGTGAGCACCTTCCTGGGCTGGGTGGTGAGATAGGCGTAGGCCAGCCGGTTGCTGCGGCCCACCCGGCCCCGGAGCTGATACAGCTGCGCCAGCCCGAACCGATCCGCGTCGATGACGATGAGGGTGTTGGCCGTGGGCACGTCCAGCCCGGATTCCACGATGGTGGTGCACAAAAGCACGTCGAACTTCCCGTCGTAGAAGTCCATCATCACGTCCTCCAGCATGTGCTCCCGCATTTGGCCGTGGCCCACGCAGATGCGGGCTTCCGGCACCAGCTTTTTCAGCCGC
>CADAGW010000342.1 GCA_902787475.1 uncultured Eubacteriales bacterium | reverse complement strand
AGGATCATCTCCGGCTCCAGGCCCTCAAATTCCCCGTCGTACAGCCCGCCGCGGGAGCGGAAGTCCGGTATGCCGCAGGAGGTGGACACCCCGGCCCCTCCGAAAAACACCAGCCTTCTGGCCCGGGAAATGATGTCCTCCAGCACGGTGAGCGCCTCCCTTTTTATGCCAATTTGCATCATGGATGCGGGGAACGGATTGCTTCGTCGCTCCGTTCCTCGCAATGACGAAAGCCTTTCGTGTCATTGCGGGGCGGTCTGGACAAGCCGGGGATCAAAGTGTATAATAGAACCAAACGGATGCAAAGCGGAGGAGGAATCGGCATGATCTATCGTCCCGAAAGAGGCAGGATGTGGGATCCGTCCATATTTCCCTACAAGGGAGAATACTGGATGCTGGCCATGCACTACGACGGGGAGAACGCCCCGCCCACGGGCATGTGGCTGGCCCGGTCCAGGGACATGGTGCACTGGACGGGCGCGGGCCGGGTGCTGGACGATCTGGACGGGCTGTTCAAGATGTACGCCAGCCTTCTGCCCGACGGCCGGGTGCTGATCAACTACGGCTCCACCTCCGAGGGCGAGCCCAACGCCCCCAACGACCTGATCAAATACCGGGTGTCGGATGACATGTTCACCTGGACGCCCCTGTATATGAACCGGCCGGACGCCGCCTGGTACCGGGAGGACAGCAGATGGGATCACATGTATGTGCTCCGTGACGGCGGCAATTGGTACGGCTACCCCGTGGGCACGCCCAGGCCGGAAATGAGCAGCTGTATGGGCTTTCAGAAAAGCCGGGACGGCATCCACTGGACCCCCGCCAAACCGCCCAGGATCGAATGGGGCGATATACCGCCCATAGACTGCCTGGAGACCGGCGGCGTGGAGAGGATCGGGGACGAATATTACTACATCGGCGGCTACGTGGGCTACGCCGGGAGCCATACATATAACGTATACGTGTTCCGGGGGAAGAGCCCGGAGGGGCCGTTCTGTCCGGACAGGGAGGCCTTTAGGCTCTGCGGGGCGGACAGTGTGCCCGGCACGGTGTTCGTGAGCAACCTGGGGTGCTTTTTCCGGGACGGGGAGGATCTGCTTTTGTCCAACGCCGTATCCGCGCCGGGGGGCATGGAGGTGTGGCTTCTGCCCGTGCGCCGGGTGATCCGGGACGGGGAGGGACACTTGCGCCTGGGCTGGTGGGAAGGAAACCGGGCGCTGATGGGCCGGGAGATAGTCCCCCAGGCCCCGGCCCTTCTGCGGGGAGAGGCGGCTGTGTCTCCGGAAAACGACGGCTTCACGCTGTCCATGGACAGGCCCGACCTGCCCACCGTGACGGACACGCTGGCGCTGGCCGCAATCGCTCCCGAGCCCGGAGAGGAAGGCATCGTCATCTGCGGGGAGATGGTGTGCCGCAGTGAGCCGCCCTATGACGAGGCCCTGCACCGCACCCGCCTGTGGCGGCCCGCCCGGGTGGGCATGGGCATGGGAGACACGATCATCGCCCTGGACGTGGGCCACCCCTACCGGAGAAGGTCATATGTGCTCCGGGCGGAATGGGACAGGGGGCCGGATGTGCGGATATTGGACGAGATCGGCGGGGACTGCGCGTCCGTCAAGGGCATGAGCGCGGGCGAGACGCACACCTTCCGCTTCCTGGCCCGGCGGAACATGATGGAAATGTATGTGGACGATCTGCTGGTGCAGACCTGGTCGTCCCCCTCCGGCCCCGTGACCCTCTTCGCGCAAAACGCCCGCTGCCAGGTGCGGCATATGCGGGCGTACCGTATGGATCTTTGATCATCCCAAAAGCCAGGCCCGCTCCTCGTCCGTGAGAGAAAGCTCCAGCGCCTTCACGCTGTCCTCTATGTGCGCCCGGCTTGTGGGGGCCAGTATGGGGAACAGGTTCATGGGCTCATGAAGCAGCCACGCCAGGCATACCTGGGACACGGTGACGCCCTTTTTCTCCGCCAGCTCCTGGGCCCGCATGAGCCGCTCCCGGTTCACCGGGGCGTCGTATTCCATGATGGGCGCGGAAGGGATGGAGTCCTCGATGGCCTTTTCGCCCCCCACCCGGAACTTGCCGGACAGGTAGCCCCGGCCCAATGACGAATAGCAGAACACGGGAAGCCGGGTGTCCGACAGCCATTTCCGGTAGGCCGCCTGGCCGTCTCCCGACAGGGCCACGCTGCCGCCCCAGGGATCATGGATGTACTGGGCCAGGGAGTAGGCGGGGCTCACCGCCGAAAAGCCCTCAAGGCCCTGGGCGCGGGCGTAGTCGTTGGCCGCCGTCACCCGGTCATACGTCCAGTTGGAGCCGCCGAAATACAGGATCTTCCCCTCTTTTTTGAGGTCGTTCAGCGCCTCCACGATCTCGTCCACGGGCCTGGACGGGTCGTCCCGGTGAAGGATGTAGAATTCCACGTGATCGGTCTGAAGGCGACGAAGGGACATTTCCGCCTGCTCCTTGACCGTGCGGGCGGAAAACACGTCGCCGCTTCCCTTCTGGCCGGGGTTTACGCCCTTGTCGAGTATCACCGCTTCGTTCCGGTGTCCCCGGGAGGCAAGCCACTGACCCAGTGTGCTCTCCCCCTCGCCGTAGCTGTGGGCGGTGTCGAAGGTGCGGTATCCTGCCTCCCAGGCCATGTCGTAGCTCAAAAAAGCCTCCCTGCGGGTGTCCTCCCTGCAGGCGGTCCAGGGCGTGCCGTAGGTCAGTCGGGAGAGGGGCTGGGAGATGCCGGGGACATTCATGGATCTCATCGTACAGATCATACGCTGGGCGCAGAGACGGGCCAACGCTCCCCGCATCGCCGCCCACCCAAACCCCTACGGGGTCAGGATCGCGTCGGATATCCCTTATATGGACGACGGGCTGGACGCCCACCGGCTGGACGTATACTCCCCCGCGGGGGCGAAGGGCCCCCTGCCGGTGATACTGGAGGTGCACGGCGGCGGGTATCTGGCCTGCTTTAAGGAGGTAAACGCCTGGCACGGGCAGTATCTGGCGGCGGGCGGCTTTCACGTGGTGAACATGAACTACACCCTCTGCCCCGAGGGAAGCGCCTCCTCCATCCTCAACGAGATGGCGGCGGCCCTGGACTGGATCCACAGGAACCGGGAGACATACGGCTTTGACACGGGCCGCATCGCCCTCACCGGCGACAGCGCCGGGGGGCACTTCGTGCTCCTGGCGGCGGCGGCCTATGGCCCCGGGCCCCTGGCCGGGGAGCTGGGCGTGATCAGGCCGCGTGTACTTCCCCGCGCCTTTGCCGCCTCCTGCCCGGAGGGGAGCTTTATGTGGCGGCGGCTGCCCCGGAACCTGCCCTCGACGCTCCTGTTCTTCATCCTCCACAAGTATACCCTGGACAGAAAATGCGCGTCCGTTACCTCATACGACCACTATATGGACGAGGATTTCCCGAAGGTGTGGTTCTGCACCTCCCCCACCGACCCGCTGCTCTACGGCCACACCCGGGCCATGCACGAGTATATGGAGAAAAACCGCATCCCCCACGAATACAGGGAATACGTGGGCACTGAGAACCGGCTGGGCCACGTGTTCAACGTTCTCTGGCCCGACTGGCCGGAGAGCCGGCAGGCCAACGACGACATGCTGGACTATTTCAGAAGGAGCCTGAACTGATCATTTTCCAAAGAAGGAGCGGAAGAACATCCTTTCGATCTTCCTCTGGCGGCCCTCCTTGGTG
>CADAGW010000341.1 GCA_902787475.1 uncultured Eubacteriales bacterium | reverse complement strand
CTCCGCCCGCCCAGGGTGCGGGTGGGGAAGGAGACCACCGCGAAATCGGATTTAAGGCAGTCCATCAGCCTCGGGGAGGAGCCCTTTTCCTGCCGTTCCAGCACCGGCAGGAGCTTTAGGAGAAGCGCCGTCCGGCTGGCGGGGAATTGGCTCTGTGTCACCAGATCACATACACAGGCCCGTATGGGAAGCCCCATACGGCCCCACAGGTTCACGATCTCCACCTGGCCCCCGTGGGCCTCCATGCCCACAGTCTCCCGGCCCATACTGCCGAGGAGTATGGGATTGAGCCCGCAGGCCAAATCCAGGGTCAGCCCCTCCCCGCACACGTCGTATATCTCCCGGTAAAAGCCTTCCGCGGTATTCAGCCGCTCCCGGGTGGAGGAGTGGAGCCGGAGGGTGGCGGCGAGGGCGCTCTCGTCCCCCTGGCGGTACAATTCTGCCAGCTTTCTGGCCCTCTTTATGGCCTCCGCGGGCATAAACGCGTCGGTCATCTGGTGAAGCTGATCCTTCGCCGCCTTCTCGGCGTCCTTGGGCCTGGCGTATTTGGCCGCCGCGTCCCGATAGGCCCGCTCCACCGCCTCCCGGGCCACCTGGTCATACTTGCCCATGGCGTATCAGCTCCATCAGCCGTCCGTAAAAGCGCAGGTTGTGGGCGGTGGCCAGCCGCAGGGCCTGGGGGTCGTCGTTTTTGAACAGGTGGTGAAGGTAGGCCCTGGAATACCGTTTGCACAGCACGCAGTCGCAGTTTTCGTCCACCGGCCCGTCGTCCCGGGCGTGCTTGTCGTCCAGCATGTACAAAAAGCTGTAAAACTTCTCCTGCCGGATCCCCTCCGGCGTGTCCATGCCCATATTAAAGGCATACAGCCGCTTGTGTCGCGCCTCCCGGGTGGGGATCACGCAGTCAAACAGGGTGTATCCCATGTCCACGCAGGCGACGATCTCCTCCGGCCTGCCCAGGCCCATGGCGTACTTGGGCAGGTCGTCGTCCATGGCGTCGGCGGCGTCCTGCAATATCTGCGGCATCAGCCTGCCGTTCCCGTCCAAGGGCCAGCCCCCAAACCCGAACCCGTCAAAGCCGATCTCTTTAAGCCTCTCCCCGCACTCCTGCCGGAGCTGCCTGTCGCTTCCACCCTGCACGATGCCAAAAAGCAGAGGCTTTGGCCCCATTTTCCCTTGGGTCAGCTTGTCAAATTCCTCCCGGCACCGCCGTCCCCACTTCACCGTCAGCTCCACGCTTCGCCTTTGGGCCTCCATGGGATCCTCCGGATGGGTGCACAGATCCAGCGCCATCACGATGTCGCTGCCGTACTGAAGCTGGGCCTGTATGCACTTTTCGGGGGTGAACACCAGCTTTTCCTGCCCCATGTCCGGGCGGAACACGATCTCGTTGTCCCGGATCTCCCCATAGGCCGGGTTTTCCCGGATCAGGGAATAGAGCTGGAACCCGCCGGAGTCGGTCAGTATCACGTGGGGGAAGCCAGTAAATTTGTGCAGTCCCCCCAGCGCCTTGATCCTCTTGGGCCCGGGCCGGTTGAACAGGTGATAGGTGTTCATCACCGTGCCCTGGAGCCCCGCGTTTTCCACGTCCTCGAAGCCCGCCGCCCGGATGGCCCCATAGGTGGCGTCCGGAAAAAAGGCGGGCAGATCCACTTCTCCGTGAGGGGTCACAAGCTGCTTCATGCGTCCTCCAGCCTTTCCGCCACCCGAAGCGTGGCGCTCCGGGAGCGGGGATTGTCACGGATCTCCTCCGATGAGGCGGTGATGCCGCCCCGGGGCGTCAGCCGCACCAGCGGCTTTTTGCCGCACACGCACACCGGAAAATCCTTGGGACAGGTGCAGGGGTTTTCCATGCTCCGGAAGGAGTTTTTGACGATCCGGTCCTCCAGGGAATGAAACGATATGACCGCCAGACGTCCTCCGGGCGAAAGCATCCGCACCATATCCCGCAGGGCCTTTTCAAGGGGGGCCAGCTCGTCGTTCACCGCGATCCTGAGCGCCTGGAAGGTGCGCCGGGCCGGATGGGAATCGTCCCTGGCCCGGAATTTCTTCGGTATGGAGGCGTCGATGATCTCCACCAGCTGATCCGCCGTGGCGATGCGCTCTTTTTTCCGCCGGTCGCACAGCACCCTTGCGATCTGGGCCGCCCAGTTCTCCTCGCCGTATTCCTTGAGGATCCGGGATATCTCCTTCTCCGGCCACTCGTTTACGATGACCTCAGCGGTCAATTCCTGCCTCTGGTCCATCCGCATGTCCAGCGGCGCGTCCCCGTGATAGGAAAATCCCCGTCCGGCCTCGTCCAGCTGATACGACGACACGCCCAGGTCCACCAGTATCCCGTCAAGGGGCTCAGTCACCAGCTCCCTGGCGTCGTGAAAATTCCCCCGCAGCAGATGATAATCCGCCCCGGGGTGATCGGTGGACAGCCTTTTTTCCGCCGCCGCCAGCGCGTCCGCGTCCCGGTCGATGCCGTAGAGCCGGGCCTTCGGGGCCAGAGACAAAAGGGCGGTGGAATGTCCCGCCCCGCCGATGGTACAGTCCAGATAGACCCCTCCGTCCTTGGGACGGAGGGCGTCCATGCATTCGTTCAAAAGAACGCTTATGTGATGAAATTGTCCGGTCATGCGATGATCATGGCGCCCTGGGAGCGTATGGACAGCCTGGTCACGGCCCCCTGGCCAAACACGTCGTTCATGCCCTTCTCAAACTGGTCATACAGGTCGATGGGCACAAAGGCCAGTATGGTACCGGCGAAGCCGCCGCCGTTTATGCGCCGGGCGCCGCGGCCCTGGGTGAGCCGGGTGGCCTCCCGGGCCTCCAGCCGAA
>CADAGW010000340.1 GCA_902787475.1 uncultured Eubacteriales bacterium | reverse complement strand
TCCACGGCGCTACCCGCGCCTTCGGCCACAACCACCATGAAGTGGGTGTTGCCGGCCAGGCGGGCGTTGCGGATGCGCTCCACCACGTCCTTCTCGAAATCCAGCTCCCGCTCCGGCACCAGCACGGCGGTGGCACCTACGGAGATGCCCACGTAAAGCGCCAGGAAGCCGGCGTTGCGGCCCATGACCTCCACCACGGAGCAGCGCTCGTGGGACTGCATGGTGTCGCGCAGCTTGTCGATGCACTCGATGGCGGTGTTGCAGGCGGTGTCGAAGCCGATGGTGTAGTTGGTGCAGCCGATGTCATTGTCGATGGTGGCCGGGATGCCCACCACGGGCATGCCCATGCGAGAGAACGCCTGAGCGCCCCGGAAGGTGCCGTCGCCGCCGATGGCCACGATGGCGTCCAGGCCCAGCATCTTGCAGGTGGCCAGGGCCTTTTTGCGGCCCTTCTCGGTCATGAATTCCTCGCTGCGGGCGGTATACAGCATGGTGCCGCCCCGATCCAGCACGTGGCCCACGGCCGCGCCGTCCAAGGCGACGAAATCGCTGGTGATCAGGCCCTGCCAGCCGCGCCGGATGCCGACGCACTCAATGCCGAAGGAAATGGCGGAACGCACAACGGCTCTCACCGCCGCGTTCATGCCCGGGGAATCGCCGCCGCTCGTCAGGACGCCGATGCGCTTGATTTTCTTATCCATATGATTCGTCTCCCTTCCGCCGTTTCCGGCCTTATGCGCAGAATCCTTTTTAAGATTATAACAGGAAACGAAGAAATAATCAATGTGCAATTCACATCTTTTGGCTGAAAATTCGTCGTTGGCTGGGACTTTCGTCATTTTTCGCCCGTTAGCCATGGACAGCTGTGTCTCTGTGTGCTACAATGTGATTATGTTATCAAAACCACGCCCAGAAAGGAAGACTGTCATGAAGAAACGCATCGTCATCGCCGCCGCGCTGTGCCTCGTTCTGCTGTTGAGTCTGAATACCGCCGCCCTGGCCGACCTGAACCTGGCGGGCGTGCGGGCTGTGCCGAACCAGAAGATCGCCCTGCGCACCGGCCCCAGCACCGCCTATGGCGAGATGGACACCATGGCCCAGAGCACCTCCGTGGTGGCGCTGGAGCTGGAGGAAGGCAACGGCGTCACCTGGGTGCTGATTGAGCTGGAGATGTACGGCAGCCGCGTGCGGGCCTACACCGGCCTGAAGCGCCTGTCGCTCACCGGCCCCCTGCCCTACGCCAATCACGACCGACTGTCCCGCCGGCTGGTGTCGGAGGGCACCGTGTTCACCGCGCCGGATCTGAACGCCACTGTGCGCGCCACTTTGCCTGCCGGAACCAGCGTCACCTTTCTGGGATTCGAAGGCGAATACTGCTTCATCGAATACAGCCGAAACGGCGAATTGAACCGGGGCTATGTGCGGCAGGAGGATTTCTGGGTGGACCAATACGAGTTCGCCGAATATTTCCCGGAGAACGACGGCGAGACGTTCTATGCCATTTCCAACTACAGCCCGCTCTACGCCCAGCCCAACGACCAAAGCGAGATCCTCGCCTGGGCGCCCTTCGACGCCAGCGCCACTTGCCTGTCCTCTGAGCAGGATTACCTGCCCCGGGGCTGGTACTCACTCTATTATGGCGGCCTGCACGGCTACGGCTACTACATGGATTTCTGCGACCTGCGCTTTCCCGACCCGGAAACCGCCCACGCGTTTGCGGAGGGGGATTGGTAAGGCGGGTGTGTTGGCGGAAGACTGGGGATGTCATGGGCGGGGCATTGGGGAAAAACATGACCAACGCCTCTGTGGATACCGCGCGAAGGCCCCTCGCTCATAGCTCATCATATCCGTCGTAAAGCTTCCCTGTCCAAACTGTTCATAGACGGCGCTTGAAAAGCTCCGCTGCCAGGAATCCATGTGACTGAACCCGGATTGTAATTTCCGGTTGATCGTATATTCCTTGGGCGTTTTCTTGCTCACCAGTCCCAATAGAACGGCAAATTTCATATCGCTCGCCCACTTGCTATCCTCGCCCATTAACCGGTAGTCCTCCAGGCAGACGCAGCCGGCATCCAGCTTGTTCTTCAGCATCGTCCCGATGTGCTTGTCTTTTATGGAGAGCTTGGACGTTGCCAGCGAGTCGATCATCCTGATCACATCCGGAGAATAATCTTCTATTATATTGAGCCTGTACAGCGCGATCCGCCTGCCATCCTCCGTTGTGAATATCTCTCCCAGGCCAACGATCCCAGCCAGCTTCGTTTTGTTCACCAGATTGTAGCCCAGCTTGTCACTGTCTGTGATTCCCTCTGTCAGCTCATATCGGGTGAAGCTATACTTGCCCGCTTCCATATATTCTATCACCCGGTAACAGGCATGTCTTTTTCGAAGACTCCGCCAGGTAATAGCAGTTCTCCTTTTTGAGAGAGCATCCGGCCTTGCGGTTCTTCCAGAAGAAACAGCCTCTGCAGCTATTGGGACGGTCAGCGTAGTAACGCACGCCGTCGATCACAATGGTTTCTTGATTCATGGTTTATCCTCCATTTCGTAGATTTATCTGCAGAGTCTGCAGAAACGAAAAAAGCCCGGTCACCGTCGTAAAAACAGTAACCGGGCTATGTAAAAAGGATAAACGTGAATAGGAAAAGTCAGATTCAACCAGAATCAGACACTCGTTCCCATAGTTTATAAAAGCAGTTAGATAAATGATTATCCGACGAAGACTTGCCCTCTGAGAATGAGAATTAACTACACTTCTTTCTCTCTGTCATGTCCCATCTTGTTGTCTCAATTATTAACTATTTGGGGCTCCAGAAGGGCTGTTGTCTCAGTATTAACTACTAAATTC
>CADAGW010000339.1 GCA_902787475.1 uncultured Eubacteriales bacterium | reverse complement strand
GGCCCGGGTGGTGTCCATGGCCTCCTGGTCGCTGATCACCGCCACGTGGGTATAGATGGACGTGTCCAGGTTCTTCGGCACCAGCCCGTCGCCGATGCCCATCTGCAGATGGCTCCCTATGGACCCGCCGGAGAGCATGGCCGCGTTTTCCGGCTCCACCGCCCATATCTCCATCTCCGGCCACTTTTCCCTGAGCGTATGGCCCACGCCGCTCAGCGTGCCCCCGGTGCCCACCCCGGCGCAGAAGCCGTCTATGGCCCCCTCCGCCTCCGCCAGTATCTCTCTGGCCGTGGTCAGTGTGTGCACGGCGGGATTGTCCGGGTTTTCAAACTGCTGGGGCACATACACCCGTGGGTCGTTTTTCTTCATCTCCATGGCCATGTTCAGGCACTCGTCTATGCACTTGCCGATGTTTCCCTCGTCGTGCACCAGCACCAGCTCCGCCCCATAGGCGGATATCAGCTTGCGCCGCTCCAGGCTCACGGAATCGGGCATGATGATGCGCACCTTCAGCCCCATCACCGCTCCGGTCAGCGCCAGGCCGATGCCCTGATTGCCGCTGGTGGGCTCCACCACCACGGTGTCAGGCCCTATGTCGCCCCGCTTTATGGCCTCCCGTATCATATGGCAGGCCGTGCGGGTCTTGATGGACCCGCCCACGTTCAGGTTTTCGCATTTCACCAGCACCCGGGCGTCGTTTTCCCCGGTCATATGATTGAGCCGCACCAGCGGCGTATGGCCCATGGCCTCCAATATATCCGAATACATATCCGTTCAGCCCGTCCTTTCAGGCGTCCCATTTCACACTCTGTCATTGTACCACGAAACGGGCAGAGAATCAAGGCGTTTCCCCCGCCCCTGTCAAATTTGACGTTTCCCTGGAAATCCGGTTGATTCCGCCGTCAAAGTCTGATATAATGAGTGCAGACAGGAGGGATACAGATGACATCACGCGCCGTCCACGCCCTGGGCAATGGAAGCCTTCTGATCTACGGCCAGGGGCCGGACATCATGTCCATCCATCCCGGCGACTACTCCACCCCTTCCATCGCCAGCCTTCTGTGCGAGGAGGACCTGGACGCGTCCACCTCCCGGAACCCCGGCGCCAACTCCTGGAACTCCATGCTCCGCCAGGGCCAGGGCGAAATGACCTTCTGGGACGCCATGGATCCCGAATACAACCTTTTCCGCCGGGTGGTGCGCTCCCACTATTACACCACGCTTTCCCTGCGCGTCCATCCAAGCGCCCGCCTCTACCGCTTCAGGGCATACGATTTCGGCGCGGCCGCCCGGGACTGCGTTTGTGTGATCCTCCCCAAGGGCACCCTCTACTTTACCGGCAACGTCACCGCCCGGGAATACCGGCTCTATATCCTCTGCGGAGGCTGCGTCCGCTTCGACGAAACAGAGAGCGCCATGCAGGTGAGCCCCGGCGAGGGCATGATCACCCTGATCGCCGCCCAGACCCCCGACATCGATCGCCACCTTCCCGCCGCCATCGGCGCGCTGGACGTGTTCTCCCGGAGCAATCAGTATTGGACCCGCTTCTTTGCCAAAATCACATCCCGGACCCCGGAGAATCCCGTTCTTGACAAGGCCACAGAGAGCACAGCCGCCCTCATCCGCGCCCAGCAGAGCCGGGACGGAGGCGTGGTGGCGGGCCATTTTTACCCCATGGCCTACGTGCGGGATCAGGCCGGCGTGGTGCGGGGGCTTCTGCGCATGGGCCTGTGGGACGAGGCCTCCTCCGTCGTCCGGTTCTGGGCCCGCAAGTTCGCCCACTTCGGCGACCTGCTGGACGCGGAGTCCATGGGCCACGATGACGCCCGCCTGCCCTTTTCCAACGATCGGGTGGAGCTTCCCGCCTACGTGATCCTCTCCTCCTTCGCCGTGGCGGAAAAAAGCCCCTCGCCCAAGGAATATCTTGCGCCCCTTTTCCCCATGCTCTCCTGGGCGGCCCATGCCCAGGCCAGTGAGTGCGCAGACGGCATGACCGGCTTCTCCGGCGACGAGACCTACATCGCTGGGGGCCAGTTTCCCCGTTACGCCCTCTACGAGGGCAGCGCCGAATCCACCATGCTGCTGATACTGAGCCTCGAAAAATACCTCTCCCACTTCGGCCCGGACGATGCCCTGGCAGGTACCCTCAGCGAGGCCAAATCCCGCTTCCGGGATCATTTTATGCAAAACGGCCGTCTCATGGCCAACGACCCCTCCCGCCTGGCCGCCAAAAAGCCGCCCCGGTTCCACTTCGGATACTGCGACGCCTGCATCCTCCTGGGCCGCCCCGAGCCGCTGACCTGGCTGGAGAGAACGCCCGACGGCCTCTACCGGTGCCCGGACTGCCGGGACGCACAGATCCCGGACCTCCCGCCCCGTCGGCCCCTGCCCCTTGGCAGCGTGGGCCTTGTGCCCGCCTGGCATGGCTTCGATCTGATCACGGACGACGAACTCTCCGCCACTGCCGCTCCATACGTGGAGCGGTTTGAAAAGGCGGGATATCTCACCAGCTCCCCGGACGGCAGCTCCGCCCTGGGCTACGACTACGCCCTGCTTTTGTGCGCCCTCACCCGCCTGCGCCACCCGTCCCTGCAAAAGGTGCTTGACGGCACCCTCTCCCTTCTGGACGAGGCCGGAGCCTGGGCGGAATACTACCGGGGCAAGGAACCCTACAACTGCCGCTGCCGCCCCTGGGAGAGCGCCATGAACATCGCCTCCCTGGTTGTCGGGCAGTACTACATGACCCAGATCAACGGAAAGCTCGAATCTATCGAGCAGAGCATTGAAAGAATAACCGAATTCCAGGACGTCGAGTACAGGAGCGCTGTCTACGCACTCATTGCATCAGTGAAGAA
>CADAGW010000338.1 GCA_902787475.1 uncultured Eubacteriales bacterium | reverse complement strand
CTACAACACCTACATGAACGCCTACACCGACCAGAACCTGACCGGCTACCCCGTGGCCAGCCTGTCGGAGGAGCAGCTTTTGAAGCTGGCGGATTATTACACCGACTCCTGCCTGCATCCCATGATCGGCAAGGACGAGAGCATCTACCGGGAGGAGGCCTGGAGATACCGCCTGGCCAGCCCCGAGGACGAGCTGACCATCGAGGGCACCGTCTATTCCGAGATGCAGGGCCACTACACCCTGGGCAGCGCCGCGGATCTGAACCTCAAGCGCCTGGCCCTGCCCGGCTCCATGGCGGCCAACTATCCCGGCGGCCTGCCCTCCGACATCCCGGAGATGACCTACGAGGCCCTGATGAACTATCACGACCTGTACTATCATCCCTCCAACAGCATCTGCTTCCTCTACGGCCAGTATGACGACTATACGGCCTTCCTGAAGCTGCTGGACGAGGCCTACGCCCCCTACGAGAAGCGGGAGTTCAGCTTCGAGGATCCGGGCTACACCCCCATCACCGAGCCCCAGATGCAGGCGTTCCCCTTCCCGGTGGAAGCGGGCTCCGACACCCAGAACGCCTCTGAGATCTACTATGCAATCGTGTGCCCGGGCCTGAAGGCCGATCCCCAGGAGGAGATGATCCTCAACACCCTGACGGATCTGCTCATCAGCGACGGCTCCGACATGATGCAGGCCCTTCACACGGCCCTGCCCACCGGCCAGTTCTACACCTACATCGAGACCAGCGGCCCCGACGACATGATCATGTTCATCGCCCTGAACGTGAACGCGGAGGACGCGGAGACCTTCAAGACCACCGTGGACGAACAGCTTGCCGCCGTGGCCCAGAACGGCTTTGCCCAGGACATGGTGGACAGCGTGATGGCCTCCCTGGCCATTTCCCAGCTGCAGCCGCCCGTGGGCGCCGACATCATCGACAGCTGGCTGATGGCTCTGGCCTCCTCCTACGCGGCCAGCGGCAATCCCTTCGATTATCTGGACTACGTGGACGCCCTGACCAACCTGAACGACTGGAACCAGCAGGGCCTCTACGCCGCCGCCACCGAAAAGTGGCTGGTGGACAGCCAGACCACCGCTCTGGCGGTCACCTATCCCGTGCCCGGCGCCAAGGAAGAGGAGGACGCGGCCCTTCGGGACAAGCTGGCCCAGATCAAGGCCGGCATGACCGAGGAGGAGATCAATGAGATCGTGGCCTCCAGCAACGCCCCCATGGAGGAGGAGGACACCTCCGCGATGGTCTCTTCCCTGCAGGCCGTGACGGTTGAATCCCTGCCCGAAGAGATCAAGATGTATGACCTTAAGGACGAGACGGACGATATGGGCGTGCGCCACGTGGACGCGGTGGCCGGCGTGAACGGCATCGGCATGCCCGCCCTGTTCCTGGACGCAGGCGGCGTGGCCCAGGACGACCTCCACTTCTTCCATCTCTTCTGCGACATCATCGGCCAGGTGGACACCTCCGCCCACACCCGGCAGGAGCTGGCGCTTCTCACCGGCCGCTATCTCTACGGCGGCGAGACCCGTCTGTCCATGATGGGCGAGGGCGCGGACTATTACCCCCGCCTGCGCCTTGGCTGGACCGCCATGGACGAGGATCTGGAGAAGAGCTACGATCTGATGTACGAGCTGGTCTTTGACAGCCAGTTCACCGACGCCCAGCGCGTGGGCGAGTTCGTTAAGCAGCGGCGCGCGTCCCTCAAGTCCGGCATCACCAGCGACAACTACCGCGTGATGCTCTACCGGGCCCTGGGCGTGACCAATCCCCTGTACCGCTACATGGCCTACTACAACTACGTGGAGTACTACGACTTCCTGGCCCAGCTGGAGGCCCTGGTGGACGAGGGTCAGACCGATCTGATCTGCGAGAAGCTGACCGCCATGCAGTCCCAGCTCCACAACCGCAGAAACGCCATCGCCGTGTACGCGGGCAGCGAGGACGGCATCGCCGTGAACCGGCCCCTGGCCGACGCCTTCATGGCGAAGCTTGGCGACAACGACATCGAAAAGGTAACCTACGATCTGCCCGTGGCCGCCAGCCGGGAGGCTCTGGTCATCGACAGTTCCGTTCAGTACAACCTGATGGTGGCGGACTACGACACCCTGGGTCTGGAGGGCTACGACGCGGGCATGGACGCCATCACCGCCATGATCCAGGATATGTACCTCCTGCCCCAGCTGCGGGATCAGTACGGCGCTTACGGCGCCTTCGGCGGCGCCATCGACCACGCGGGCATGTACCTGATCTCCTATCGGGATCCCAACGTGGCGGAGACCTTCGGCGTATACGACAGCCTGAAGGACTGGATCGCCGGCGTGGAGATGGATCAGGACACCCTGAACGGCTACGTCCTCTCCGCCTACACCTACTACGCCCAGTCCTCCGGGGAGCTGAGCGGCGCTCTCACCGCGGCGGTGAACCATGTGGACGGCCATGAGCAAGAGGAGACCCTGGAGTTCATGCGCCAGCTCAAGAACGTGACCCCCGAGGCCCTGGCCCAGTACGCGGACGTGTACGCGGCCCTGTCCGAAAAGGGCGTCCGCTCCACCGTGGGCGGCATGGGCGCCATTTCCGCCAATGAGGATCTCTACGACGTGGTGCTCAATCCCTTTGGCTCCGTGGATTCCACCCAGGTGGCATTTGATGACCTGCCCGAGGACGGCGCTACCGTGGGCGACCTGTGCGGCGCGCTCTACGTGCTCATCGGCGGCGATATGTACGCCCCGGAGGACGGCCTGGCCACCATGCAGCAGTACGGCATCGTGGACGCCGCCGCCCAGGTGGACGACGCGCTGACCAGCTCTGACTGCGAGCAGATCCTCTCCGTGTTCACCACGGCCATCGGCATGGAGTATACCCCCGACGCCGAGGCCGGCGAGGAGGTCATGACCCGCGGCGACCTGGCCCAGAAGGTGCTGGATTACTACACCCTGATCGCGGGTTGACGAGGAGGGGAGGCGTTGAGGGGCTGTCCGATCCTCAATTCGCAATAGTCGTTTTTGAAATCCGTATATTCAAAAACTCCTTTGCTCATTGGGCTCTCTCCGGCACGATTCCGCCACTGGCGGGTGCCTCCGTTCTCCCCCTCAGACTCCCTGACCAAAGGGACTTGTCCCTTTGGAATCCCTTCTTCGCCCTTCGGGCGGGGAAATGATGATATGGACTGCTGTTCCCGTTTGGGAGCGGCAGTCTGTATTTTTGGAGAAAGAAGGGCTTGGGTATTGCGGGGGAAAAAGGATATATGGTATACTATGGGAAAGACGCGGACGTGGAGGGACGAGGATGGGGGAAGAGTATAAGCAGACCCTGGAATGGCGGGCGCTGTCGAAGATCTGGAAGGCCATCGAGCCCGCCAAGCGGCAGGGCCTGATGGAGGAATTCCGCCTTTTGACGGACTGGGTAAAGCGGGACATGGAATTGGCCAGGCCCGAGCCGGAGGCACCGCAGGACACGGGTGCGGGCGAGAGCGGGTTTTTAAACGGCTTTTCTCCCAAGACCAAGGCGCTGGTCCTCCGCCGCCTGACCTCGGGCCAGGGCAATCTCTACGACGAGTGCATGGAGATCGCCTGGGACAAGGCGGACGAGGACACCCTGTGGGGCCGTTTCCTGGCGGCCCACGCGGGAGACGCGGCGCTGATGGCCAGCGAGGCGGAGGTGCGGGAGATCCTGCGCTCCGGTGCCGGGAAGTGAGGCATATATGAAAAAGGTGGCTGTGATCACCGGAGGCTGCCACGGCATCGGTCTGGCCACCGCCCAGCTTTTTGGGCGGGAAGGCTACGACACCGCCGTGATGGACCTATCCTCCGGCGCGGACTGTGTGGGCGACGTGGGCAACAAGGCGGACCTTGAGGCCTTCGCCGCCTTCGTGGCGGAGAAATACGGCCGTGTGGACTGCCTTGTCAACAACGCCCCGCCGCCCATGCGGGGGATAGACGACTGCTCCTTCGAGGACTTCGAGCGGGCCCTGACGGTGGGCGTCACGGCGCCCTTCTATCTCACCAAGCTCCTTTTGCCCCTGTTTGCCCCCGGCGCGTCAGTGGTGAACATATCCTCCAGCCGGGACCGCATGAGCCAGCCCCAGACGGAGAGCTACACAGCGGCCAAGGGCGGCATATCGGCCCTGACCCACGCCCTGGCGGTGTCTCTGGCGGGCCGGGCCCGCGTCAACAGCGTGTCCCCCGGCTGGATCGACACCCAGTACCGCCGCTACGACGGCCCCGACGCCCTCCAGCAGCCCGCGGGCCGGGTAGGGGATCCCATGGACATAGCCCAGGCCATATTCTTTCTCGCCTCGGACAAGGCGGGGTTCATCACCGGGGAAAACCTGTGCGTGGACGGCGGCATGACCAGGCTCATGATCTACCACGGGGACAACGGATGGACGCTGAAAGAATGACCAGCGAATATGACGGACAACCCAAACGCAATGATGGAGTAAGAACTTGCTCTTATACACTCCGGGGTTCGGGGCGGCGGCCCCGATGAAATCAGGGAGCCGGGGGGCGCACGGAGCCGCCGTCCTGTGGACGAATAGCGGCGGAGTAAGCCCAATGAGCAAGGGAGCTTTTGGATATACGGATTCCAAAAGCGACCATTGCGAATTGAGGAC
>CADAGW010000337.1 GCA_902787475.1 uncultured Eubacteriales bacterium | reverse complement strand
GCTCAGGATGACAGCGAAGCGAATCCCTGTCATCCTGAGCGGAGCGAAGGATCTGTGCACTGTGTTTGCGAACAGCGCCGAACAGAAACGTCCTTATCCGGTTTTCGGAATCCCACAGGTTTCCGCGAAGATCCTGTTTTTTCCTGTGTCGAAATCCGTCGAAAGGGCATGATATGCCCGAAAAGTCCACAGTTTTTTACGGATTTGTGCGCCGGGTGCAACCATAATGACATAAATTGCATCTAAACTACATACCATGCCCGCGGGCGCTGCCCGGCGGGGGAGGAGGATAGTATATATGTCTAAATCATTGACGATGATCGTGGCGTGGTTCACCCGCGTCCACAATGCGATATTGTCCCTGAACGACCGGTTTGAAACCAGCTTCACCGACAAGGAGCTGCACTTCCTGGTGATCGGGGCCATGGGCCTTTTGCTGATCCTGTTCATCTACCCGGTGTTCAAGTGGCTGGCCAACCGGAACAAGGTGCTGGCCATCACCTGGATCTACGTATTGACCGTGCTGGTCGTGCTCACCTTCGCCATCGAGATCGGCCAGAGCGTCACCGGCATGGGCACCATGGAGTTCGGCGACGTGGTGGCCGGCATGGGCGGCTTCTTCGCTGTCACGATCGTGATCGCCGCGATCCACTTCCTCACCTGGGTGATCCGCTCGCTGGTCAAACTGGGCAAGAAGCGCAGAGAGCACCGGCGCGGGTTGCAGTACGAGGAGGAGTATTGAGCCTGCCCCTTCAGTAAGATGGGGCCGGTGGGCCCATGGACAGGTGGCCTGCAGGGTTGGACAAGGCCGCTTCCTTGCCGCCCCTTCCAAGGGGAGGCGGCCTGCAGGGCCGGAGAGGCTGGCGGGGAACGCCATTTTTTGGCGACCTGCCCCAAAACCCGAATTTCGCCGCCGCGCACATCGCGCGCTGGCTGGCTCATTCAAAGGGTTTTGGGTTGCAGGCCGCCTTTTCCGTTGGGGAGCAGCGATAAAGGAATCACTCCTGTTGGATTGCCCCACGGAGAGGTGAAACAGCCTTCCCCAGCGCCGAGCGAAGCGAGGCTGAGGGCCCCGCACACCGGCTGTGCGGGCCCGAAACCCGCGACTGAGCGTGCAGCGACAGGCGCGGGGCGATTCAGGGGAAGGTGGATTTCGGCAGAATTGCTTGCAATTATGCCGAAAGACGGATGAGGTCGTTTCCGCCCCGTCTTTCGACAACCTTCATTTGACATTTCCGAAAATGGGTGTAATATGGTAACTGCGTAAAGCAATACGGAGGAAGCACATGTTGACCGACCGGAAGAAATGGTTTTTGAAGGGCCTGAAGGACGGCATTCCCATCATGCTGGGCTATTTCGCGGTATCCATCGCCCTGGGCATCTCGGCGCGCAACGCGGGCATGACCGCGCCCCAGGCCACCCTGGCCAGCGCGCTGATCATGGCCTCGGCGGGGCAGTACATCGGCTTCACGCTGATCGCGGCCTCGGCCAGCTACGCCGAGGTGATGGTGATGGAGGCCATCGCCAACGCCCGGTACCTTCTGATGTCCACGGCCCTGTCCCAGAAGGTGGACCCGAAGCTGCCCCTGCGGCACCGGATGCTGATGGGCCTCTGGATCACCGACGAGATCTTCGGCGTGTCCGTCTCCGTGGAGGGTCGGCTGAACCCCTATTACAACTACGGCATGGCCGCGGTGGCCACCCCCGGCTGGGCCCTGGGCACGCTGACGGGCGTGGTGCTGGGCAACGTGCTGCCGGTGCGGGTGGTCAGCGCCCTGAGCGTGGGCCTGTTCGGCATGTTCATGTCCATCTTCGTGCCGCCCATGCGCAAGAACCGGGTGATCGCCTGGCTCGTGGCCGTGTCCTTCGCCGCCAGCTACGCCATGAACGTGCTGCACTGGTTCGACGGCATTTCCTCCGGCATGAAGATCATACTGCTCACCGTGGTGATTTCCCTGGGCGCGGCGCTG
This sequence comes from uncultured Eubacteriales bacterium, assembly GCA_902787475.1. Lineage (GTDB taxonomy): Bacteria > Bacillota > Clostridia > Christensenellales > Aristaeellaceae > RUG13279. Next base: position 887 of record CADAGW010000337.1, on the reverse strand, counting down.
CTGTTCCCGGTGGAGGGGGAGGGCGAACATGGGGCATAACGTCTATCTGTACATCCTGGGCATGTGGGCGGTGTCCTACCTGATCCGCACCCTGCCGCTGACTTTGATCCGGCGGGAGATCACCAACAAGACAGTGCGCTCCTTCCTGTACTACGTGCCCTATGTGACCCTGGCGGTGATGACCTTCCCGGCCATCCTCACCGCCACCCAGAGCCCCGTCTCCGGCGCGCTGGCGCTGGGGCTGGGGATAGCGCTGGCCTTGCTCGGCGGGACCCTGTTCCAGGTGTCCGTGGCCTGCTGTATCATTGTATTCATCGCGGAGCTGATCATAAAATGAGCCTGCAATCCATCATCGACGCCTCGAAGCGCATCGTCTGCTTCACCGGCGCGGGGGTGTCCACCGCCAGCGGCATCCCGGACTTCCGCTCGGCGGGCGGGCTGTACAGTTTGGATTTCGGCGACGACGGCCCCTTCGCAGGGCTGACGCCGGAGATGATCCTGAGCCAGTCCTTCTTCTACCTCCACCCGGAGACCTTCTTCGACTTCTACCGCCGCTACATGCTGCACCCGGAGGCCCGGCCCAACGCCGCCCACCGGAAGCTCTGCGAACTGGAGCGGGCGGACAAGCTGCGGGGCATCGTGACCCAGAACATCGACGGCCTGCACAAGCTGGCGGGCAACCGGCGGGTGTACGAGATCCATGGCAGCGTCCACGAGAACTACTGCATGGACTGCAACGCCTTCTATCCCATGGAGGCGGTGCTGAACGCCCCGGGCGTGCCCCGCTGCTCCCGCTGCGGGCGATACGGGCAGCCGGGCGGCGTCATCAAGCCCTGGGTGGTGCTCTACGGCGAGGCCCCGGACAAGTATACCTGCATGGGCGCGTG
>CADAGW010000336.1 GCA_902787475.1 uncultured Eubacteriales bacterium | reverse complement strand
CCTGCCGCAGGTGAAAGTTCACCCTGTACTCCGCGTCCACCACCAGGTCGTCCCGGATCACCTGGGCGTGGAAGAGCCTGAGCTTTAACGCCTTTTCCGCCTGCCGGGCCGCGGGGTCCCGGCAGATAAGGGTGTTTTCCGGGAACAGCTCGTGCTGTATGCTCACCGCCTCGAAGAGCACCATGGGCTCCTGGGTCTTCAGGTCGTTGTGGGCCGCCCAGCGCCGCCTTTTTTCCTCCATTTCGGGAGTGTTCGCCGCCTCCCGTACCTCTTTGGCCAGCTCCCGCAGGGCGTATACGTCCTTTTTATCCTTGCTCTTCCGCTCCTGTCACGAAATGCCCATGTGGTCACAGCCCGATGTCCTCCATCCGGCACGCTTCCCTCAGCCTTTCCGCCTTTTCCACCGCTTCCCGCCGGGAGGCGGCCCGCTGCACGATCACGGCGCGGGTGCCCGTGGGGAAATCGGAGGGGAACATGTCCGGCATGGTCTGGGCCACGCCGTTGAGCAAATACAGCGGAGCATGGGCGCAGTGGGTAAAATACCGGTATCCCTCCTGCAAAACCGGCAGCTCCCGGCACAGGTTCAGCATCCGAAGGCCCTCCACCCGTTTCAGCCCCGCCCACTGGTGCCTGGAGTCGGCGCAGCAGTGGATGCCGATGCCGCCGAAATGGCGGCTGATCCTGTTCAATTCCTCGTGGAAATACTTTCCGTACAGCGCGGGGCTCACGTTTCCGATCTCGTCGGCGGAGAGGGTGATGCCCCCCTCCATGTAGTAATCCGGGCAGTGGGATATATACGACGTGCCGAACTCCTCAAACCATATGTCCCAGAACCGGATCAGAAAGCCGCAGATCTTCCCGCTCAGCTCCAGTATGAGCTCCTCGCAGTCCTCGTCCATCATGCTGGCGAACAGGTCGGTCTTGTCCCATATCTGGGCCAGTATGTCCATGGGGCTCTGCACGTCCACCAGCTTCATGGGGGCGTCCGCGCCGGCCTTCTCCCGGATCCTTCTTCCCAGCTCCACCAGGTCCATAAGCCTCGTGCGGCTGGGGTCCGGCACCTTCAGCCGGGCCGCCTGGCTGGCGTTTTCGACGCAGTGCCGGGCGAAGGGCATGTTGTTGCGGGGCCGGTATACGGAGGAGCCCAGGGCCTCGGCGTATATCTCCGTGCCCGTGGCGGGGAAAAGACAGGGGATGAAGTCGTCGTCCAGCCACCGGGCCCGCTCCAATTGGGCCTCGTACAGCCGCACGCCGTAGTCCACCCGCTCCTGCATCCTGTCCGGCCAGAACAGAGGCGCCTCCACCGGATGCTCGAAATAGGGTATCAGAAATACGAATTTCCCGGAGCCCGGCCTGTACAGGTTCCTCCAGCGCTCTTTTCTCTGTTCGATGTCCAATCCGATCCTCTCCCGAATCCTCGCTGCATCCCGTCGCTTCACCCACTATACCACAAAACCCGCCCTTTGTCGATCCGCCCGGCCCCATTTTGTCCCTCCGCCGGGCAAAAAACAGCCGCCCGCAGAACGCGAACGGCTGTCTGATTCCATATTACCGAAGGGGCGATATGGCGTCCAGTATGGTCTTTTCCAGGGCCTCCCGGCCGTAGCTGTCCACGGCGGCCTTGTTCTTTTCCCCGTGGGTCAGATTGCCCGCGCCGCCGATACAGCCGCTGACGCAGGCCATGCCCTCGATGAAGTTGGCGTCCAGGGCGTTCCGGCTCTTTTTGAGCAGGGCCATGCGGCATTCCTCGATGCCGTCGCAGGCGCAGGCCTTGAGTTCAAAGTCGTCCAGGTGCTGCTCCTTGAGGCCCTCGGCCACCGCGTCGCTGAGGCCGCCGCTCCTGGCGAATATGCGGCCAAAGTAGCTGGCGTTGTCGAGAAGGTCCTCGGGGAGGGAGGTGATGTCTATGTCCCTGCTGTCCAGCATGGCCTGCAGCTCCTCAAAGGTGATGGCCGCGTCCACATAGGGCTTCACGTCCTCCAGCTGTACCTCCGCCTTCTTGGCGGTGCAGGGGCCGATGAACACGATTTTGACGTTTTCCTCGTGCTCCTTGATGTATTTGGCGATGGTGGCCATGGGAGAAAGGTTGTGGGAGATATAGGGCGCCAGGGCCGGGAAGGCCGTTTTGACGTAGCGGACGAAGGCCGGGCAGCAGGAGGAGGTCAAAAAGCCCTTTTCCGCCAGCTCGCGGGACTCGGCCTGGGCCACCATGTCCGCGCCCAGGGCCACCTCCACCACGGTATAGAAGCCCAGCTCCTTGATGCCGCTGACCACCTGGCCCAGCTTGGCGTAGTTGAGCTGGCTCCCGATGGCCGGGGCCACCAGGGCGTACACCTTGTATTTGGTGTTGTCCTCGCTCTTTTTGAGCATGTCGATCACCTTCACGATGAAGGAGCGGTCGGTGATGGCGCCGAAGGGGCACTGATACACGCAGGCGCCGCACTGTATGCACTTCTCGTCGTCTATGGCGGCGGCGTTGTCGTCGTTGATGGTGATGGCCTTGATCTTGCAGGCGTTCTGGCAGGGGCGCTTGCGGTTGATGATGGCGCTGTAGGGGCACACCTTGGCGCACTGGCCGCACTCCACGCACTTGGTCTTGTCGATGTGGGCCTCGTGGCGGTGGTCAAAGGATATGGCCCCCCGCTTGCACACGTCCTCGCACCGGTGGGCCAGGCACCCGCGGCAGGAATCGGTGACCTGATAGCCCACCGCCGGGCAGTCGTCGCAGGCGATGTCTATGACCTGTATGATGTTGTCGCCCCTGCCGCCGCCCATGGCCAGCTTCACCCGCTCGGAGAGGATGGCCCGCTCCTTGTACACGCAGCAGCGCATGGTGGGCACCTTGCCGGGCACGATCAT
>CADAGW010000335.1 GCA_902787475.1 uncultured Eubacteriales bacterium | reverse complement strand
AGTCGGCAGCCTCCGAGAGTTTGGCATCCTGGTGTATCTGGTGATCTTCGGCATCATCATTGTCGGCGTCATGGCCCTTGCCTCGGAATGGTTTGAATGGGGTCAGGAGCTTCGCATGTCGGGCATGCTCACCTCCATGTACTCCACCCTGTCATCCTCCCCATAGGATTCATACCAGGTATCTCCCACACATACCGGTTCCTTCCCGTCGGTCAGCCAAATAGAACCAATGCCCATGATCGTGTCATAGGTCGTCCCGTCATATGTATACCCATCGCTCAATTCCGACGGGCTTTTCCCAAACGCCTTGTCAAATGCGAACAGCGTCCAATCCTCTTCCTCCGCTGATCCCATCACTCCAAGGCACAACATCACAACCATCATTATGATACAGAGCCGTTTTTTCATATTCGCATCCCCTTTCCTGAATCTGTCACTGATGGATTAGACGGTGTGTCCTCCTGTCGCGTTCCAGCCAGAATCGATAAAAAGACCCCAATGGCGATTATGCCATAGGGGTCATACATTATACTCTTTTGTTCCCCGCCGAAGGCGGAAAATGGGATTCCAAAGGGACTAAGTCCCTTTGGCGCAGGTCTGGGCGCGCGCAGCGCCCAGCGTCTCCCCTCAGCGCCTCCCCAGTGCCTTCAATGTGAGCGCGGTCTGCATGGCGATGCCGTACTGAACGCAGTCCTCGTTCACCCGGAACCCGGCGGCGTGGAGCGGGGCGTTTTCCTGGCCCTCGAACCCACAGCCCAGGTGGTAAAACGCCCCCGGCGCGTGGAGCAGGTAATAGGCGAAGTCCTCGGCCCCCATGCTGGAGGCCTCCTTGACGTGGGTCCTGTCCTCACCCACCAGCTCCCGGGCGGTGTCCAGCACGCCCCGGGCGTACTGGGGCGGGTTGATGAGGGCGCAGTAGGAGGGCACGAGCCTGACCTCCGCCCGGCAGTCCATGGCCTGGGCCACGCCCTGGGCCGCCTGACAGATGCGGTCCTTCAAAAAGGCCCTCAGCTCCGGCGACAGGGTGCGGAGGGTGCCGGTCATATGCACCTGGCCGCAGATCACGTTGTTGGCGGTGCCGCCCTCGATGGTGCCCATGGACAGCACCGCGGTCTGGAGGGGCGACACGTTGCGGGACACCAGGGTCTGAAGGGCCGTGACCAGTTGGGCGGCGCACACAATGGCGTCCCGGCTCTGGTCGGGATAGGCCCCGTGGCCGGACCGGCCGTACACGGTGATGTCCACCAGATCCGAGGCGGCGTTCAGGGCCCCCTCCCGGCACTCGATGTGCCCGGCGGGCAGATAGGGCATCACGTGGAGACCGTACACCTCGTCCACGTGGGGATCTTCCATGCACCCGGCCTCGATCATGGGCTCCGCTCCCCCGTCCGCCTCCTCGGCGGGCTGGAAGAGCAGCTTCACCTGGCCCGGGAAGTCGCATTCAAGGAGCGCCCTCGCCGTGCCCAGGAGCACAGCGGTGTGTACGTCGTGGCCGCAGGCGTGCATCCGCCCGGGGTGGGTGGAACCAAAGGGGCAGCCGTCCGGCTCCGTCACCGGCAGGGCGTCCATGTCCGCCCGCAGGCCCACGGTGCGGCCCGGGCCCTTGCCCTGTATCAACGCCACCACGCCGGTGCGGATGCGGCTGTAGCCAATGCCCATTTCGTCCAGAGCGTCGGTTACGATCCTGCTGGTCTTGGGCAGATCCCAGTCCAGCTCCGGCACCCGGTGCAGATCCCGCCGCCTTTCGATGGCCCAGGCGGCGTGCTTTTCCGCCAGGGCCATGATCTCACATATCGTCATGTCAGTCGATCTCCGTCACCTTGAAGCCCAGGTTCTCGATGGCGGCCTTCACGGCGGCGTCGTCGGCGGTCCCATCAGGGAACACGGCGGTCTTTTTCTCCAGATCCACATTGGCCTCGATGCCGATGGCCTTCAGCGCCTTGGTCACCCGGTTGACACAGCCTCCGCAGCGCATGCCTTCGATATGCACGGTCTTTTCCATATCCATTTCTCCTCCCGTTTGTTGCTGCGTTCAGTATACTCTTGAATTGTTCATTTCAAAACGTCATAACAGGCGGATATATTTCTCCCAGTCCTCCCGGCACAGATAGTGGGTGCCCCGGCGAAGGTGATAGGCCACGCTTCCTTCGCCAAAGTCCTCGCCGGGCTGGGGCAGTCTGTCCGGGCAGATCAGGCCCCTTTCCCACGCCGGGGACGCCGCCACCGTGCCCAGGAATTCGCTCACCGTGTCGCACCACTGATCCCTGTCCGCGCTGCCCACCGCCAGCTTTCTCGGGGCCACGCAGGCCAGTACGTAGTGCTGGTCGAAGGGCATCTCCTCCTGCCGGTGGGCGTAGGACTTGTAGTTCTCGCAGAACCACTCCCACAGGCCGCTCTCCCGCATGGAGGCCACGTCCTCCCCCACCGCGCCCCGGAACAGCGACGCGCCGCCGCAGCCGGAGTCGTTGACCGCCACCAGTGAAAAACGCTCGTCCTGGGCCCCGGCCCACAGGCTGGTCTTGCCCAGCCTCGACAGGCCCAATACCCCGATCCGGCCTTTGTCGATCTCCTTTCTCTCCCACAGCGCGTCCACCACCCGGGACGCCCCGTAGGCCCACATGCCGATCTTGCCCCATTCCTCCGGTCCCCGGGCCCGGCCGCCGTAATAGACGAGCCCCAGGCCGTCGGAGAAATCCCCGTGGCCGTTGTCGTTTACGATGTCGGTGTAGCGGAGCCGGGCCACCGCCACGCCGGCGTCCAGTATCTCCTCCTGGGGGTAGCAAGGGTTGGGCTCCTGGGCCGAGAAGTCCAGAAACACCATCAGCGGATATGGGCCCACCCCCATGGGCAGGGTCAGGTCAAAGGGAAAGGCGAAGTCGCCAAAGTCCGCGTGAAAG
>CADAGW010000334.1 GCA_902787475.1 uncultured Eubacteriales bacterium | reverse complement strand
TTCCACCTGCGCTTTGAAGGCCGCTTCATCCAGCGCCGCGTGCAGCTGGTACAGGCCGATCAGCTTGCCCTTGCCCTCGTTGCGGGCCGCGCCCCAAAAGGCGTGGTGGCCAATGTAGGTGACGCCCGCGGGGATATACATATAGTCCATCTCAATGGCGGAGTTGAAGCAGTCGGAGCCGATATAGGTCAGCGAATCCGGCAGCGACGCCTTGATGCTCTCCGGGGCGGGCAGGCCATTGCCGCCGACTTTGCCCGAATAGGTATCCACCCATTCGATGTGCCAGTTGCGGAAGATCGCCATAGTCCCCAGCTTTTCCAGCCCCTCCGGCAGGTACAGGCGGAACAGCTCCGAATAGTTGAAGGCCAGCGGGCCGATCTCCCTGACCGTCTCCGGCACCACGTAGGTGTTGACCCGGTCCTCATATTCGTGGGTGTAATACTCGTTGTATTTATCCACCGCCTCGTCGTTCTTCCAGTTGTCGCTGGGCCAGTACTGCCCCTCGTAGCCGTATTTTTCCCGCAGGTAGGCGTCGTGGTCGATGGGGTAGCAGATCAGCTCCGTTTTGTCCTTATTGAACAGCACGCCGTCCACGTCGCAGTAGTTGGGGTTGGCCGGGTCCACGCGGATCTCCCGCAGGGCGTAGCAGGAATAGAACGCCTTGTTGTCGATGGAGGTCACGGTCTTACCCACGGTGACCACCCGGATCCGCTCGTCGCAGTTGAAGGCGTATTCGTGCAGCGCGGTGATGGGCCGCGTCTCGTCCTTGGTGAGGCTGTACGACGTGTGGCGCTCGCTCTCCCCTTTCTCGTTCTGCGTCACAGTGGCCTCGGTGCGGACCTCCGTCACGGCGTAGTCCACGTCCAGCTCCAGCAGCTCGCCGGGGTTGGAAAAGCGGATCAGCTCCGTGCCGCCGTCCGCGGCCTCCCCGTACTTGAAAGGATCGGTGTGCAAAATCCAGAAGGAGAAGAAGATGGAGATGGAGATGGCGATCACCAGAATGACCACCACGGCGATCTTTTTGGCCCGGGCGTTGGGCATGGGCTTGCGGATCCACGGCTTTTGCAGCCCCTCCACCTGAAAGTCCCAGATCTGATCCTCGGGAATCGCGTCCTTGTAACCGTCGTAGAAAGACTGGTCGACAAGATTGTTCTTGCGGTTTTTCTTTTCCGCGCGGTCCTTTTTACTCATTGACGGTCGCCTCCGTTTCCTCGGCGGCCTGCGCCGCGGCGGTGACTTCCTCCCGGCGGCGCAGCACCGCCATCACCTTGTTCTGCTTGTCGTCGTCGTAATCCCAGAAAAAGTACGGGATCGCCATCAGCAGGTAGCCCACCGTGTCGATCAGCAGCGGGATAATGATGATATAAAGCCGGGAATCGTCGATGAACAGCACGTCCCAGTTGGAGTTGAAGCCGTGGTTGAGCAGCAGCAGCGGGATGATCAGGCCCACAAAGGAGGTGATGGGGCCGGTGAACCAGCCGAACACGCCGGAAAAGCTTTCCAGCCGCTCGCCGGACAGGTACATCTGATAGTCGTTGATGCGGATATCCATATCGTGGCCAACGGAGGTGGGAACGGTCTTGCACATCTCCATCAGGATCAGCACCACCACGCAGATGGTACCGCACAGCACCACGTTACGGCGGAAGACCAGGAGCGACAGCACGATGAGTCCGTTGCCCAGCGCCCGGGAGAACTGATAGAAGATGGTGATCTGCTTGTAGCTGAACCGCTTCATAAAGAAGGGGGTGAAGAAATCCGGCGGGGTGCCCGCGAAGGACACCAGCGCCACGATCAGCGAATACAGCAGGCCCGACAGGCGGAAAGTATACAGGTACAGGATGGTGGTGAAGGCCAGCATGCCGTTGCCCAGCGAATCCAGCAGGCCGACCATGGTCTGTATCCATTTGTATTTGTTGCGCATCACGCCGAACATGCCGTCCCAGAAGTTGATCTGCACCTTCTTTTCCAGCGGCGGCTGGGGAATGCGCTCTTTAACGCGGCCGGCAAAGACCATGGTGAGCATGGCAAAGGCGCCGAAGGTGATGGGCAGCACCCATTTGTACAGGCCGATATCCTCCCACTTGCGGGGCAGCCAGCCGATGACCATCGGCAGGACGATGGCAAGGATGGAGTGGGCCAGATGGGAGAGCTTGATGGGATAGGTGCGCACCAGCACCCGCTCACGGGTGTTGGGGGAGATGTTCTGGGCGCAGGCTTCAAGGCTGTTGCCGAAGCCGAAGATGGAAAAGGCCGCGAACAGCAGGTTGGCCTTCCACACGCGCTCCACCACGTCCGTGATATTCCACAGGGGGATCCAGCCGATCAGCGCCACCATGACGATCTTGGGGAAGAAATCGCAGTAGAGGCTGTATTTGTACCGGCCGAACTTGGGCAGCAGCTTTTTGCGCCAGAAGATGTTCCGGGAGCCCGCCCAGCCGTTCCACAGGATGTGCGTGCCGAAGATTTTGAAGGCGGAGTCGCAGTTCACGCCCTCCAGCCCGTTCATAAAGGTGACGAAGGCCCCGTTCTGGTCGAACAGGCGGCTGACCGGGGCGATGATGAGCGTCAACCCCAGCACAATGGAGAAGAAATACACGCTGTACAGCAGCCGTTCCTTCTTCTTTTCCAGAAAGCCCAGGTTGTCGTTGATGTACCAGCCGATCATGGACCACACGTAGTTCAGCGGCATATTGATGAGGCCGATGATGGTGAAGGTGAGGTACGGGAGATGGTAGTGGTACATCATCAGGTAGCATCCCGCGCCGAACCAGATATACTCCAGCAGCTTGCTGCCCGCGTAGTTGGAGCCCACCGCGATGAAGATATCCTTATACTCCCGGTAGGGGACGTACTTGCCCTCCTCCGGCGTTTTCCAGTGGGTTCTGATCTCGGTGAAAAGCCCTTTGGC
>CADAGW010000333.1 GCA_902787475.1 uncultured Eubacteriales bacterium | reverse complement strand
AGGCGGCCATCGGGCCGCCGAAGCAATCCGTCCCCTTATCAGTCGAAGTATACAGACTTCCCGGTCTTGGCAAAGGTGTATTGAAAACTCATAACAGCAAGATCGCGCACTGCATCCATGTCATTGCGAGGCGGCCATCAGGCCGCCGAAGCAATCCGTCCCCTTATCAGTCGAAGTATACAGGCTTCCCGGTCCTGGCGGAGGTGTAAATGGCCTCCAGGATCTGGGTCACCACATACGCCTGTTCCGGCTTGGTGATCAGGGGCTTACTGTCGTCCAGCACGTGCTCGATCCACATCCTGGCCTCGATCTCCTGGGGCTCTCCGCCGCCCTCCCCGTCAAAGAAGGCCGCGCCGCCCATGGCCAGATCCGGCACCTCCACGAAGGTCTTGCCGTACTTCTCGCCGTTGATGCGCAGGCAGTTCTTGCCCTCGCCCATCATGTCCGCGCCGCCCTTGTCGCCGCAGAGCACGGTCTTGGCTTCGTTGACCAATAGGGTGTTGAGCGCCCAGCTGGCCTCCAGGTTTATGGTGGCCCCGTTCTTCATCTTGATGAAGCCGAACGCGGAATCCTCCACCGTGAATTTCTTGGGATCCCAGCTGCCCCAGGCGTTGGCGGCGTTCTCGTTGTCCGCCAGCTTCCGGTAGGTGGTGCCCACCACCATCTCCGGCTCATAGTTGTCCATCATCCACAGCGTCAGATCCAGCGCGTGGGTGCCGATGTCGATCAGGGGCCCGCCGCCCTGGTTCTCGGCATCCAGGAACACGCCCCAGGTGGGCACGGCCCGCCGCCTGACGGCCTGAGCCTTGGCGTAGTAGATGTCGCCCAGCTCGCCGTTCTCGATGGCCCGCTTCAGATACAGGCTGTCGGTCCTGAACCGGCTCTGATAGCCTATGGTCAGCTTCTTCCCGGTCCTCTTGGCGGCGTCCAGCATCTTCTTGGCCTCCGCCGAATTGATGGCCATGGGCTTTTCGCACATCACGTGCTTGCCGCTCTCCAGGGCGTCCACGGTGATGAAGGAGTGCTGCTTGTTGGGGGTCAATACGTGCACCACGTCCAGATCCAGCTTCAGCAGCTCCTTGTAGTCCTCAAACACCTGGGCCCCGGGCGCGCCGTATTCCCTGGCGGCCTTCTCCGCCCGCTCCCGGATGATGTCGCAGAACGCTACCATCTCCACCTGAGGCAGCTTCTTCAAAGAGGGCATGTGCTTGGCGTTGGCGATGCCGCCGCAGCCTATGATACCGATTCTGACCTTTTTCATGGGAACCATCCTCCTTCGTTTTCTGGTGACATCCCTTTGTTCCTTACACCCGTATGAGCCTCGCGCCCTCCCGGTCCACCATCAGCACGGCGTCCTTGTGCCGCCTCAATACGCTGGCCGGGCACCTCTCCGATACGATGGCCTCGCACATGTCCTTCACCGCCTGGGCCTTCCCGCTGCCCGAGGCGCAGGCGATGACGCACTCCGCCATGAGGATCCCGGGAATGGTCACGGCCAGCCGGCCCTCGCCTGTGCTCTTCACCTTTTCCGCGTCCTTGAACAGTCCGTCCCCCGGCCCCATCTGGGCCAGGGCTCCGTCCTCGCCCAGGCACAAGAGCGCCACGTCCACGGTCCTTTGGGCAAGCACCCGGGCATACCGCTCCTTCTCGTCCGCCCCGCCGTGGGTCATATTGTCCGCCCCGGCCATGTGAAGGGAACCTGCCGCGCTCACGGCCCAGTCCGCGCCCTCCGCCTCCTGGCCCGTGCCCAGGAGGTACACCTTGCTTAAGTCCACCTCTCCGCACTGGCCCAGAGCCTCCAGCGCCAGCGCCGCGTCCGGGCCGCTGTCCGCCATCAGGCAGGCCTCGCCGCGGGCATCTATGGCCTTTTGAAGCCTCATGGCCGCCTCTCTTGCGGCCCTTTCGCACAAATCCTTTCCGCTCTCGCAAAATACCAGCTTCATATTCTTCGCCTCCGAGCTTGCTTTCCGTCTCCCCCGGCCCTGTCACCGGGCCCTTACGATCTCCACGATCATGTCCACGCACTTGTCCATATGCTTTATGCTCAGCGTCTCGTGCCGCCCGTGGCAGTTGAGCCCGCCGGTGGGCAGATTGGGGCAGGGCAGTCCCATATACGACAGCCTGGCCCCGTCGGTGCCGCCCCGGATCGGCGCGGCCACGGGCTCATAGCCCACCCTCCGTATGGCGTCAAAGGCCCGCTCCACGATGTCCATCCTGCCCTCCAGCTTCTCCTTCATGTTGAAATAGCTGTCGGTGATGGTCACCTCCACCGTACCCTCCGGATACTTGTGGTTCAGATACTCCGCCGCGGCCCGCATGACTTCCTTCTTCTTCTCAAACTTCGCCCGGTCGTGGTCCCGTATGATGAACCCCATTTCCGTCTTTTCCTCCGAACCCTTCATGCCCGTCAGGTGGAAAAAGCCCTCATACCCCTCGGTGTGCTCCGGCCTCTGGTCGGCGGGCAGCATGCCCACCAGCTCCATAGCCACCAGCTGGGAATTGATCATCTTGTTCTTGGCGCTGCCGGGATGGATGGCCAGCCCCTTCACCGTCACCTTAGCCGAGGCGGCGTTGAAGTTCTCATACTCCACCTCCGGCAGGGGCCCGCCGTCCACGGTATAGGCAAATTCCGCCCCGAACCCGGCCACGTCAAACAGATCCGCGCCCCGCCCGATCTCCTCGTCCGGCGTAAAGCCGATGCAGATCTTCCCGTGGGGCACATTCTCCTTCATCACCCGCTCGCAGGCGGTCAGTATCTCCGCCACGCCCGCCTTGTCGTCGGCCCCCAGTATGGTGTTTCCGTCTGTGACGATGAGGTCGCCCCCAATAAAGGCCTTCATCCCCTCGATCCGCTCCCACATGGGCTCCACCGCCACGCTGGACACGGTGTCCATGTGGGCGATGAGCCCTATACCGGGCTGCCCGTCGGTGTTGGCCGGTATGGACCCATACACATACCCGTGCTCGTCCACCCTGGCGTCCCCGATGCCCATTTCCTTCATTTCCTCCACCAGTGCCAGGGCCAGCACCATCTGCCCCTGGCTGCTGGGGCAGTCAGGGCACTCCTCGTCGGACGCGGTGTTAAAGTGGATATACCTTATAAATCTGTCCTGTGCCTTCATACCTTATCCCTCCAGCTTCAGCAATCTGTATATTCTCTCCCGGCTCCTGGCCATGTTTCCGCCCTCCATCAGGGTGTCCACGCCCAGCCGATCCATATCCTGCAAATACTTCTCTCCGATCTCCCTGCGCTGCCCGTCGGTGCCCTCCGTATACAGGCAGATCTTCACGTAGCGAAGCGGCATCCTCAGTCTCTCCACATATTCCTTCGCCTTTTCGTCCGGGGCCACGGCCTCCGCCCGGTCATAAAGCTCGTCCAGCCTGTCCACCAGCTCCTTCGGGAACGTCCTCTCGTCCGGCTCGTGATAGGTGCTCATGTGGATGTTTTCCTTCTCCACATGCTCTTTGAGAAGCTCCACGCCCCGCATCACGCTGGCCGCCGCGGGCCCGATCTTCCCGATCATGAACTCCCACAGATCCACCTCTTCGTCCGTCTCGCAGTCCCACAGGAGCTTGCTGAGCACATAGGTCCTGGCCTCGTCCATCTCGGCCCCCCGGCAGTCGTGGGCCCCCTCCGGGTATATGCCGTAGGCGTTGTGCTCCTTAAAGAAGCGCACGTTGGGCCCCACGCAGTGAAGGTTCGGATGGGGCGCGAGATAATGCAAAAAGTTGGTCACATAGTCCCATATCATCAGGTTCTTCGATATGGCCGCCCAGCCCTCTATGTCCTCCACAAACGCCTTGTTGGACACGGTGCCTATGGGCCCGTCGGCGTACTCCGCCCCGCATCCCTCGCCTATGGGATGGGAGAAGCAGCACTCTATGGAGCACAGCACCACCATCACGTTGTCCCGGGGCTTTATGGTCTTTGGGGGCTTTCTCGTATACCGGTACGCCAGGGTATTGACCATCACCTGGGGGAATTCTCCCTCGATGGCCTCCGCCACCTGGTTCACAAACCGCATCAGGCTCCCCATGGGCGTGCCCTCCGCCTCGTCGATGGCCCGGCAGGCGGGACAGGTGCAGTTATTGGGCTTGTCGGGGTATGTATCCGCCTGCCCCACGGCGATGGTGGTCTGCATGGGGTTTTCCCTCAGATACTTGGGTATGCTGTGCCCCAATATGGCCGGGTAATCCCCCCGCCCGTATTCCGGCTGGTCAATCAGCGCCGGGTCGCCGCTCAACTGATTGAACCTAAGCCTTCCCCCGATCCTTTTCCCTGTGGCACACTTAAAGGGCATCCTCCGTATGGCGATGTCCGGCTTCTCATACACCGTTCCGGGTCTGAGCTCTATGCTGTCCCGCCGGGGCGTCAGCGTCGTATCCGCCGTCAGATACCGTACCCCCAGCCACCTTTCCAAAAAGGCGTAGGCCCCGTAGAGTATGCCCCGTTCTCCGCTCCCGGCGATGACCACGTCGTCCTGTGTCACGTCGATTCGGTAATCCTCGTCAAACTGTCCGCCCAGTATCCCCTCGCCCCTGTCGGTGAGTCGGATCGAGGACCCATCATTCTCCTCCACGATCGGAAGCTCCGCGCCGCCGATCTCCTTTACGGCCCACTGTATCTCCTCCGCCGCCGCATGGGCCAGCCTGGGCAGATCCTTGCCGCACACGACGGAAAACCGGCTTTCCCCGTTTTCAAACAGCTTCATCCGATCCCTCCCCACTCAAACCCCACTGTGGCGATCTCCCCCGGCCGAAGCTCCAGCGTTTTCCCGTCGAAGGCCGCTTCCTCCGTCTCGTCCAGCCGCATCTTTACGGGCCTCTTCGCTCCCTCGGGCAGGCATATGCGGGCCGTGACGGCCTCTCGCCTGGGGTTATAGATCCGCGTCAGTATCCTCGACCCGTCCTCCTCCCGCTTCATGGCGGACTGCACGGCGCCCTCCACCCGGAAAAACGCCTTCTCCGTGCCCAGCGGGCCCTCGTGCCCGTCCGTCACGCGGTACATAAGCCCGTCCACATACTCCTGGGACAGGGCGAACAGATCTTCTCCGACTTGTATCGGCATCACGGCGAACTCCACCCTGGTCTTCCCGATCATCTGTCCCCCGCCGAACTCGTCGTTCTCGTTCTCCGGGAAGAAGCTGGCGTAGAGCCTGCCTGCGCACTGGAGGAGCGTCAGCCGCATCTCTCCCTCCAAAAACTCCGCCCGGTGAAGCCCCTTGTGAAATACCGCCATCCCCTGGCCGCCCCTTTCGGCCCCGGCAAAGGTCTGGGTGGGCTGTACGCCCATATCTCCCTTTTCCACGATAAACGCCTGATCCCTGAAGGGCGTCATGCCGCCCACGTCCATCGGGAACCTGGCGCACAGGGCGTGGTTTTTCTCCCTGTTGTCCATTTCGCAGCGCACATACGCGCGCCCCTCGAACCCGTTGACCGCCACGGTATACTTCACGTATTCCGCCGCGCCCTCGAACCGGGCCAGGGCCCCGTCGCAGTCCAACAGACGCCAGGAGAAAAGGAGCTCCCTCTCCCGCCCGTCCGGCGCGAAGTGGTAGCAGTCCCCCTTGTTGCCCCGGTCCAAGAGAGAGCACAGCCCGCTGTACGTTTTCCCGGTCGCCTTATCGGTCATGTCCAGGCCCTTTTCCCCGAACACAACCCGGATATGCTGATTCTCCGCCCAGTTCTCCCCGGCCCGCACCCGGTCATACACGGGTTTTTCGTCCGCCGTCTCCACCCGGTAGGCCTTGATCCCCATGCCGGGCAGGCGCTCAAAATACCCGTATCCCCTGTACTCCACCGCCTGGCTGAACTTCTGCTGGGCATAGCTGTCGGAGGTGATGTCCCCGACCCGCCTTCCGCATGTGACCGTCACCGGCGCTTCCCGGCCCCGATCGTCAAAAAGTCTGATATACGCCCCCGCCTTCTCCTCCGGCACCCGGATGGTGAA
>CADAGW010000332.1 GCA_902787475.1 uncultured Eubacteriales bacterium | reverse complement strand
TCGGACGGCGAACAGGTGGCCGCCGAGAACATCCACCAGATGTATGCCGCCGCCCTGAGCACGGTTTCTCTGGAGCCGGGCCAATATACCCTCATCGTCACCGCCGCCGCGCCGGGCTATGAAAGCAGCCAGGCGTCCTGGAGCGTGACCCTGACCCCCGGCACGGGTGATGTGGTGTTCTTCGTGAGCGCCACGGAGCTTTTCACCAATCAGACACTGGTGGCCTCCATCTACGCCCCCGGCGCGACGCAGGTGCGCACGTACTGGGAGGATGAAGAGGAATATGGTTATCCCCCCACAGACGGAGAGTATTCCCGCATGTACATCTCTATGGATGAAGCGCAGTACCGCGTGCTGAAGGCCGCGGCCCGCTACGAGGGCAGCGACCAGTGGGTGGTGTGCGATACGTTCTACCCCATCGAATTTACCGCACCCCATGGCAAGCTCAATCCCACCCTCACCTGCCCCGGCGCGGTGGTGGTGGGTGAAAGCGTCCAGGTGGGCGTGGAAGAGGTGCCCGGCGCATACGAATATACTATGATCGTATCTGATTCATCCAACTGGATGACGATCTACAGCGAAACCTCCAGCCTTCCCATTTCCCACACCCTGCCCGCCGACGCCTTTGAAGCGGGCAAGAGATACCAGGTGTACTGCCAGGTGCGGGCCATGGGATATGAGACCGGAAGCATCCAGCGCACGCTGTGCGCCGTCAGCGCCATAGATCCCCACATCACCCTGACCATCAACGGCCAGTCCGGCACGGCGGAGGCGCTGGTCAATCAGTACCTTCGCTATGAGATACAGGGTCCCGCGGACGCCACCGCCCTGAGAATGGACAGGGGCTATGGCTGGTGGTCCTATTATGTGGGCAATGCCTATGCGGATGATTCGAGCATTTCCAATCCGGGCAGCCAGACCGTGCTGGCGGAATACACCAAAACGCCCTTCGAGGGAAACTGGCCGGACTGGGACAGCCTGCAGTGGAGCGATCCCGGCGAGCCGGTGGTGTTGAACGTGAGCTCCATCGGGACCATGCCCGAGTTTGAAGCCAGCATCGCCAAGAACACCTTCAAGGTGGGCGAGACCGTCTACGTATCCGTTTCCCCGCTGGGCCTGACGGGGGAAAACTATATCGCCAATATCTACAAAGCCTCCGACGGGATGAACGTGCTCAACGCCAACTGGAACGGCCGGGACGCCATTCTCATCGATACCTCCGCGCTGGATGCGGGCGACTACACTCTCACCGTGTCCGCATTCGCCGTGGGTTATGAGAGCCGCGCTGTAGAAATGTCCTTCACCCTGGAGGCTATGGCCAGCGGCGAGGTGCTCTTCACCGTCAACTCTGAAAGTGTAAACACCTACGAGGTGGTGTATGCCTCCGTCTATGCCCCCGGAGCCCAGGGCATCCGCCTTCTGCAAAACGGCGAACTGTACAATGAAACGCGGGGCGAGCGGCTGAACGCTGAATTTGAAGAACACGAGCCGGCCGACTGGACGCTGTCTGCCCAGGTGATGTGGGATGATGCCTGGGAGGACGTGCCCCAGACGCATCACGTCCAGATCCTGGCCCCTTACGGCCAGGCGGACGCGGACGCCACCCTCCCCCAGCGGCCCGGCGATAACGGCGTATGGACCGTGGACTTTGGCGTCAGCCGGGGCAGCGTGCACGAGGTGTGGATCGAGGACGCCGATTACAACTGGCTCTGCGGCGGCCAATCCCAGAATGGCGCCGTTGAGGTGGACGTGAGACGCCTCGCCCCGGGCGTGATATACCGTTTCCATGCCATGGGCCGCGGCGTGGGCTACATCGCCGCCGAGACCAGCTTCCCCATCATCGTCACCGAGGATCAGAACGGCATGAAGATCGAGCCCCTGCCCGACGAGCCCCTCCTCCTCCTGGACCGGGACACCGTACTGACCCATCAGTACTTCACCATCTCGGCCTATGTCCCCGGCGCGGACTCTATCAGGATCTGCGGGGTCCGGGACGACGGAGAAGAACGCACAGCCGAATATCCCGGCAGTCTGGTCAGCATTCCGTGGTTGTTCGACACCCAGGGGGCCTTGACCATCTCCCTGCAGGCGCGCATGACCGATGAAGAGAACTGGGTAGACGTGTGCGACCCCGTGTCCCTCACCATTCAGGCCCTCAACGGCGACCTGCCCGCGCCTGAGGTCTCCCTGCCCTCCCGCGCCGATCCCCACCAGGATATCTATATTCAGGTGGGCGAGAGCGCCGGCGCGGAGGTCTACCGCCTCAGCGTCATCGACCAGTTCACCTGCTGGAACGCCTGCAGTCAGGAAAGCCCGGTGCCCACCACCTTCCACATCGAACCGGACACCTTAGAGGAAGGCCATATATACCGGGTCACTCTGGACATAATGGGCGCGGGCTACAACCCGTACCATGCGGAGTGCGACCTGCTTGCGCTGAGCGAGACCACAAACGACGATATCATCCTGACCGTAAACGGCCAGACGGAAAACGCCCAGGTCTTCGAGGGACACAACGCCGAGATCACCATCTCCGCCCCCTCCTCCTCCGTCACCGCCTTCCGCTTCTTTAACGGAGATTATTGGGTCAACTACAGCTGCGCGGACCAGGAGTGCGTCCTCTCCCCCGGCGAGACCACCATCACCGTCTGGCATACCTGGGTCGAGACAGGCGATGTGATCCTGTTCGCGGAATACACCGAGGACGATTTCGGCGACTACCCCGCCGAGGGCTTTGATTCCCTCACCTGGAGCGCCCCCAGTCCCATACTGAACCTGTCCGTCCAGGAGGCGGCCCAGGGCACCTGCACCATCACAGCCGACAAAACGGATGTGCTGACCTGCGAGACGGTTGCCCTGTCCCTGTTCGTCCCCGGCGCGGAGCATCTCGAGCTGCGGGAATACCGTGAAGAAAACGGCATCGCTGT
>CADAGW010000331.1:3547-4434 GCA_902787475.1 uncultured Eubacteriales bacterium | reverse complement strand
TATTGTGGGGGGAGGCGATGGGCACCACGATGGCCAGGGTGATGAGGATCGCCAGGATGAAGGCCCCCGCCACGCTGGATTTGTTTTTCCGGAACCGGCGCAGCGCGTCCCGGAAGAAGGTGGTGGGCTTGGTATCCAGCTTGGTATCCATGATGCGGGTGTCCGTCTGGATGAGCTTGAAATCGTCGTCACGGAACTGGATGCTTTTTTCTTCAAAACCAGACTTCATTTCTTCGCCCCCATTCTGATCCGCGGATCGATGAAGCCGTAGCTAAGGTCCAGGACCACCCCGGCCAGCAGGCTGATGGTGGTGAATATGGCCATATCCACGAACAGGATGTCATAATCCTTGTAGCTCAGGGAAAGGATGAACAGCTTGCCGATGCCCGGAATGCCGTAAAGGGACTCCAGGATCATGGAGCCGCCCAGGATGCCGATGAACTCCGCCAGGATGGAGGGGAAGATGGGCACCATGGCGTTTTTCAGGGCGTGGCGAACGATGGCCTGCCGCCGGGTAAGGCCCTTGGTGCGGGCCAGCAGCAGATAATCGCTCTCCATTACCTCGCACAGCTCTGCGCGGGTAAACCGGCAGTAGCTGCACACCGAACCGAAGGAGAGGCAGAATACCGGAATGATGTATCCCTTCACCTTCATTCCCAGGGCGGCGGTATCCGCGGGCCAGCTGGAGGGCAGCCAGCCCAGGTTATAGCAGAAGATGCGGAGCACAAAGGAGATCAAAACGAAACTCGGTATGGAGATGAACACCATGACCATGGTGGAGATCACGTGGTCCGTCATGCTGTTCTTCTTCAGCGCCGCCCAGATACCCAGCAGGATGCCCAGGGGAACGGAGAAGATCACCGAGATGATATTCAGGCGTATGGAAT
>CADAGW010000331.1:586-3514 GCA_902787475.1 uncultured Eubacteriales bacterium | reverse complement strand
ACATTGGGCTGGAAGGTCTTGCTGCAGCCCCAGTCCCACTTGGTGATGATGTTCTTCAGCCAGTTGATATACTGCTCCATCACCGGGACCTGATAATAGTAATTGTAGACTCCCTTTACCGCCGGAGAGCGGTAGAGGTATTCCCCATACTGGGGCATGAGCCGATCGAAGCGGTACACATAGCCAAGGTTGTACTGCTTATCGAAATAGGCGATCTGCTGCGTATCGCCTCCGATGGGCCGCTCGAAGGGGAGCAGCTTCACCAGGATAAAGGTCAGGGAAAGGATGATGAAAGCCGTGAGTATGGCAAGCCCGAGCCTTTTCAGGACATATTTACCCATGTTGAACCCCTTTCTCTCCTAAGTCGCGTAGGCATACAAAGAGCGCGAAGTGAAGGGGATAGGTGATATCCCCTTCACTTGCGGATAGAAAGGCTTGCCGTTGATTACTCGACTTCAAAGAAGTCTTCCACGCTCTCGTAAGCGGAGGAGAGACTGCCGTCGAAGTCCAGGTCATAATAGAGGTCGAAGCCGGTGTAGCCGGAGGGGGCCTCGGAGGTGCCGCTGCCGGTGGCGTAGTCGGCGGCCAGCTCGGCGGGCACGGTGAAGGTCACCACGATGGTGCCGGATTCGGTCTCTTCCTGGGTGAATTCCACGGGGCTCTCGTCGTAGCTCTGATCGCCGTAGTAGTAGCGCTCGTAGTTGCAGCACTCAATGTCGGTGGCGGTGAAGGTGGTGATGGCGGGCAGGGCTTCGGTGATCACGAAGGAGCCGGTGTAGCTGCCGTCCTCGTTCTTCACGATGGGATTGTAGTCGATGGTCAGGATGGAGTTGTTCTGACCGGCGTTGACGATGGCCTTGGAGTTGACGGCGTTGTACAGCGCGTCGAAGGACCAGGCCTTGCCGTCGTAAACGATGGGGTACACGGTGGGATCGTTGGTGTCCACGCCCCAGTTCAGGGTGAAGCTGTGGCTGATGGCCTGATCGCTGGACAGGACGTTCACGAAGCCGATGGGGTCGAGGCTGTTGCCGCTGATGGAGCCGAAGCCGATGTCGAACTGGCCGACCATCATCTTGTTGTAGTACACGTCGCTCCAGGCGTTGCCCACCCAGAAGTCGGCGCTGAGCTGATACACGCCGCCGCAGACGGAGTCGTCGTTGAAGGCGGTCTCAAAGAAGTTCTTGATCTCGTTGTGGTAGGATTCCTCGTGGGTGGGGTACATCCAGGCCAGCTCAATGTGCAGCACGGTGGGGGCTTCCTTGGTGCCCGGGGTGATGGCGCCTTCGGCTTCCAGCTCGGTCAGGGCCAGGCGGAAGTAATCGCGGGCCAGCTCCAGGGAGTAGCCGTAGCCGTCGGTATCCTCCAGCAGGGTCTCCACGGCCTTCTTGTGCGGCTCGGTGGTGGCGTAGCTGAGGCCGTTCTCGGGATCGGACATATAGTTGGAGCTCAGGTAGTCCACGGAGGGGATGCTGCCGCGGGCGTTGGCGAAGGTCAGGCGGTCGATGGAATAGCTGAGGGCCTGCACGAAATGGTGGTTAGCGAGCCAGGGCTTCAGCTCCCAGTAATCGCTGGCGGGCGTCTGGGTGACGGTGCCCTCCTCGCCGAAGAGGTATTCCCAGGTCTCGGCGTCGGTGGCGTTGATGTTCAGCTTGAAGTTGGAGGTACCGGTGGTGGAGCGGGTGCGGGGGTCGTTGCGGTATTCGTCCAGGTAATCCTGGGGGATGCTGGCGGCGTCGAAGTGGCCCGCCAGGAATTCATTGAAGGTGGCGGTGCGGTCCTCGGCGGCGGCGGTGAAGATCTTCACATGGATGCCTTCGATGGCATACTTGGTGTCGGCAAAGACATAGCTGGGGTTCTTGGTGAAGACGATCTGCTGATCCTGGTCGTAGCGGCTCAGATAGAAGGGGCCGACGGTCAGGGCGTTGTCCACGGGGGTCTCGGTGGCGTCGGCGTTGAAGCCGTATAGGTTGGTCACGGTGACCAGGTCCACGAATTCCTGAGGCAGGGGCATGTAGAGGGAGGAGGCGATGTAGTACATGGCGTAGAAGCGGGTCTGCTCCTCCACATAAGTGACCTCAAAGTAGTTCTTGCCGTCCTCGTTGTAGACCTTGATGCCCACGTTTTCCCACAGGGCGTCGTTGGGGCCTTCGGCAGTGCCGTTGTAGTAGTCCAGCGCGCCGGCGATGGCGGCGGTGTCCATGTTGGCCAGCTCGGAGCCGCGGTAGAGGGCGTTGGCCTGGGTCAGCATCATCTTGAAGGGGGTGATGTAGTCTTCCAGGGCCACGGGGCGGCCGTTGAAGGCCTGGCGGGAGGGCATCTGGGAGCCGGTGGTGTACGTGAGGCCGTCGTCGCCGGTGCGCACCTCGAAGCGCCAGGTGGTAGCCATTCCGTCGCCGTCGTCGTCGTTCACGGCCACGGGCAGCTCGGTAGCCAGCTCAGGGATCCAGTCGTAGCCGTCCTTGGTGGCGTTCATGAAGTTGGTGTAGAAAGCGGCGGCCTGATAGTCGAAGAGGCCGCCCACCTGAGCGCCCTGGTCGTTCCAGTAGTTCAGGGTGCCGGGATCGCTGGGCTCGGACAGATGGTAGTAGCGCTTCCACTCGGGGTTCTCCTCGTAATCCATGTCGGCGGTGATGGCGCCTTCGGCCAGGATGCCGAAGCCGTAGCCGACGATGTAGTTCTCGGTGCCCAGGGTGATGCGGGGGTTGTACATCACATAGCCGCCGTCCTCAAAGAGGGAGATGCCGGTGATGCCGGTGGCGACGGCGTAGCGCTCCAGGATACCCAGGATCTCGGTGCGCTCGTCGTTGGACTCCTTCTTGTAGGAGAACAGGCCGTCGACCAGAGGGATCGCAGCCTCGATGTTGGCCACGGCCCCGTCGTAGGCGTCGCGGATCTCCGCGACGGTGTTGCCGGCTTCGATGGCTTCCA
>CADAGW010000331.1:0-579 GCA_902787475.1 uncultured Eubacteriales bacterium | reverse complement strand
TGGAGTTCCAGAGGTTCTCCAGGTCGTGGGCGGTGTAGGCGCGGAAATCTTCCCGGTCGATGTAAGCGCCGTCCCAGGGTACTTCCGGGGCGGGAGCTTCGGTGGGCGCGGGGGCTTCCGTGGGGGCGGGGGCGCTGCTGGCGGGCGCATCCGTGGGAGCGGCCGTGGGCGCCGGGGGATTGGAGCCGTTGCATCCGGCGAACAGGGCCAGCGCCAGGATCACGCACAGCACGAGCGCAATGATCTTTTTGCTGTTCATTCTTTTTCCTCCTTGAAAAATCTATATTCTGACAAGGGGCCGATTTCAGTCCGCTGCCTGGAATATACCAACGATAATGATTACGGATATATTACGAATTTATTTCGATGATGCACTAAATAACAGTATTCATTTTGGATAACAATATTCATTTTAGCATTTTTCCTACTGCTTGACAAGAGATTTTCCATTTTCCGACAAGGAATTTGGCGGGAAAAACGGCGGGAGGAATCTCCTCCCGCCGCAGACTGTAGACAAACCCTTTTGGCAGAGTTTCGATAAGCATGGGGGATTTGTGAAGGGGGACGGGAATCCCCCTT
>CADAGW010000330.1 GCA_902787475.1 uncultured Eubacteriales bacterium | reverse complement strand
ATGACACCGGCATGATCACCGTGGTGGAGTGCATGGGCCGTCACGCCGGCTGGCTCACCGCCGCCGCCGGTCTGGCCACCGCCAAGGGCATGGGCCCCGATCTGATCTACCTGCCCGAGGTGGACTTCGACATGGACGCCTTCAACGCCAAGGTCAAGGACATCTACGCCAAGCAGAAGAAGTGCCTCATCGCCGTGTCCGAGGGCATCCACGACAAGGATGGCGAGTTCATCTCCTCCTACGCCAATAAGAACCAGGCCAAGGACAGCTTCGGCCATGTGCAGCTGGGCGGCCTGGCGGCCTACCTGGCCAACTACCTCAAGGAGCAGACCGGCGCAAAGGTCCGGGGCATCGAGCTGTCCCTGCTGCAGCGCTGCGCGGCCCACTGCGCCTCCAAGACCGACATCGAAGAGTCCTTCGCCGCCGGTAAGGCCGCCGTGGATAACGCCGTGGCCGGCATCACCGACAAGATGGTGGGCTTCGAGTGCACCCGCGAAAACGGCAAGTACACCTGCAGCACCAAGCTGTTCGATCTGACCATTGTGGCCAACGCCGAGAAGAAGGTCCCCCGGGAGTGGATCAACAAGGACGGCGACGGCATCGAGCAGGGCTTCATCGACTACGCCATGCCCCTGATCCAGGGCCAGACGGACCTGAAGATCGAGGACGGCCTGCCCCGGTTCGTGCACCTGAAGATGGTCAAGGCCTGATCACGCTTCCCCTCTTTGCGCCGCGGATTCGTCCGCGGCGCTTTTCGTTTCTTTCATATTTACCAAAATATCATGCACTTTTTCGTCTTCCATGCTATAATATGATGTACTTTTATGAAGAAGGATCGTAGCATCATGAGAAAATGGCTGAAATCCCATCCCATGCTGAGCCTGCTTTTGTCGGCCCTGCTGATGGAATTCATACTGGAGACCCTCTTCCGGCACACGCCGGTGAAGGCCCTCCTCTTTGTCGCGCGCAAGCCCCATCTGTTTATACTAAACGTACTCATCGTCTATTCCACCTACTGCATCAGCGCCCCCTTCCGCAAACGGCGGGCCATCGTCTGGACCATTACCCTATTGTGGCTCACCTTCGGCATTACCAATTTTATCCTTTCCCTCTACCGCCAGCTCCCCTTCACCATGGTGGACGTACTGCTGGTGAGGGCCCTGTTTTCCCTTCTCGACGTATACTTTACCCCCTTCCAGATCATCCTCATGTTCGCCGCTCTCATCGGCGTGGCGGTGGCCATCGTGCTCCTCTTTATCAAGAGCCGTCCCCTGCCCCGCCTGCCCTGGAGCCAGTGGCTCCCCGCCGTGGTGGCCCCGGCCATGCTGTCTCTCCTTCTGTGCATGCTCTTTATCAGCAACGGCATGCTGGATTTCCAGTTCCTCAACCTCTACGAATCCTACCAGAACAACGGCTTTGCCTACTGCTTTGTGTGCACCTTCGCCGACGTGGGCATGAAGCAGCCCCGCTCCTACTCCCCCGAGTCCATCACCCAGCTGGACGAAAACGTGTTCAGCTCCGGCCGCTCGGGTCACGAATCCGTGGAGCAGCCCAATATCCTCTATCTCCAGCTGGAGTCCTTCTTTGACCTCAATCAGGTCATCGGTCTGGACCTTGACGAGGATCCCGCTCCCAACTACACCCGCCTCAAAGCAGAATACCCCTCCGGCCTTCTCTACGTGCCCGTATGCGGCGGCGGTACCGTCAACACGGAAATGGAGATCGTCACAGGCATGAACATCAACTTCTTCGGCGCGGGCGAATACCCCTACTATACCATCCTCCGTGAGGTGTGCTGTGAGTCCCTGGCCTACGATCTGAAGTCCCTGGGCTACACCCCCACCGCCATCCACAACAACAACGGCTCCTTCTACAGCCGCCACGAAGTCTACGCCCGCTTGGGCTTTGACCGCTACGATTCCGTGGAATACATGCAGAATGTAGAGAAAAACCCCATCGGCTGGGCCAAGGACGCGGTGCTGGAGGGCGAGATCATGGAGGCCCTCACCTCTACCGAGGGCCGGGACTTCGTATTCACTGTGGCAGTGCAGTCCCACGGCTCCTACCCCAACGAGCCGGATCTGGGCCACACCCTGATTGAGCTTGGCGCGGGCGAGGAGGGCATCAATCCCTACTCCCTTGAATACTATTCCCATCAGGTCCACGAGGTAGACGCCTTCCTGGGGAGCCTCGTCAACACCCTCTCCACCTTCGACGAGCCCGTGGTGCTGGTGGTCTACGGCGACCACCTCCCCTCCCTCAATCTGACCGGCGACATGCTGACCACTGGCGACCTCTTCGCCACGGAGTACGTCATCTGGTCCAACTACGGCCTGGAGGGGCCGGACGAGGACCTGGAAGCCTTCCAGCTCACCGCCCACATGCTGGACATGATCGGCTACCACTGCGGCACCATGTTCTATTTCCACCAGAATCAGGCCGATTCCCCCACGTATCTGGACGACATGCACATGCTCCAATACGACATGCTCTACGGAGATCATTCCATATACGGCGGGGAAATGCCCTACGAGATCACGGATCTCCACATGGGCCTTCGCCCCATCGTCATGGACTCTGCCCGCATGCAGTACGGCTACCTCTCCGTCACCGGCTCCGGCTTCACCCCCTGCAGCCGCGTCTGCGCCGACGATGCCATACTCGACACCCTCTTCATCAGTCCCACCCAGCTGGTAGTCCCCGCCTACGAACCCACCGGAGAGGAGCGTATCACCGTGGGCCAGGTCTCCGACGACCAGATCATACTGAGCCACACCCCCGCGCTGGGTATCGAGCAATAAGGGGAGGCGCTGGGGGCTATGCGCCCCCAGACCCCGCACTTAAGGGACAAGTCCCTTAAGAATCCCATCTTCGCCCTTCGGGCGGGACACGATATGATAATCACCATTCTGTCATTGCGAGCCGCAAAGC
>CADAGW010000329.1 GCA_902787475.1 uncultured Eubacteriales bacterium | reverse complement strand
ATTTCTTCTTTGCCTATCTCAGCGGTCTGCTGGTTGCGGATCAACGCAGCTACGTGACCTCCGTGGTCAACTGCTCGGTGCAGTTCTTCCGGGCGGTGACCCAGATCCTCCTCCTGCTGCTTCTGCGGCGGACCCCGGCCTTGGCCTTTTATGTTCACACGGCCGTGGGACTGGCGTTCGGCATCCTGCGCAGTCTGCTGGTGCGCCGGAGAGTGCTGGAGATGTACCCCTGGGTCCGGGACAAGGACGTCCGCCCGCTGCCGGCGGAGGAAAAACGAGAGATCTTCAAGAACGTGGTGGGCATGTCCACCAACAATATCTGCCGCGTACTCAACGACGGCATCGACAGCGCCATCATCTCCGCTTTCCTGGGCCTGGGAGCCGCCGGCGTTTTTTCCAATTACCTGGCGCTGAAGACCTATCTTCTCAATTTCCTCAAGATCGTTTTCCATGCCATGACCGCCGGCGTGGGAAATCTCTGCGCCGTGGAGTCGGAGGAGAAAAAGGAGAGCTTTTTTGATTCGCTGCAGTTTTCCTGCTTCTGGATCTACGGTTTTTTCGCCATCGGCTTCTGGGTGCTGATGGACAGCTTTATCGCGGGCGTCTGGCTCCATGACGTAAAGTGGCTGATGCCCCGGATTGCAGTGTTTCTGCTGTCCTTCAACTTCCTCATTGAGGGGCTGGCCAAGGCGGTGATCGTCTATCGGGACGCCAACGGCCTCTACTGGCAGACAAAGTTCCGGTATATCTTCTCCTCGGTGTTCAACGTGGTGATCTCCGTGGTGTTCGTGGGCCCGCTGCACATGGGCGTCACGGGAGCCCTGCTGGGTACCACGGCCAGTTTGATCATCATGCTCTCTTATGACCCCGTGCTGGTCTACCGCCATGTCTTCCGCAAAACCGCCGGGCGCTATTACCGAACCTATTTCCTGGAGCTGGCGCTGGTGCTGGCCACGGGTGCCGCGGTGCACGCCGTGTGCCTGCCCTTCTCGGACTTTACCGTGGGCTGCTTCCTGTTCCGGGGAGCGGCATGCCTGGTCATCCCCAACGGTCTGTGGTATCTGCTGTTCCGCAGTGACCCCCGCTTCGGATATCTTCGCTCCACGGCGGAGGGTTACCTGCGAAAGATCAAAGCCCGGCTGCGCAAAAGCTGAAGGACCTATGCGGCCGCCCGGACTTCGGGCGGCCGCTGTGTATATGGACATATGCGTACGCGTGTGATATTCTAACCTAAAAGGGAATCCTATACAGGGAAAGGAGACATATATGGCAAATCTGATCATCATTTTGATTCTTGCCGCTGGCCTGGTCATCACCTTTTTCAGTCCTGGCCGCGGGAATGCCGCCAGAGACGCCGGGGTTAATCTGCCCAAAAAGATCATTATCCCCGTGGTGATCGTGGCGCTGATCGCGGCACTGGCATTTTCCTCTTTCTATCAGCTGCAGGAGGACGAATACGCAGTGATCACCACCTTCGGCAAGCCCAGCGTGGCGGATACGCCGGGACTGAAATTCAAGATCCCCCTGATCCAGAAGAAGACCATCGTCAGCAAAGCCACCCAGGGCTTCGCCATCGGCTACAACCAGACCGACAATGCCAGCATTGAAGACGAGTCACTGATGATCAGCGTGGACTTCAACTTCGTGAACGTGGATTTCTACGTGGAGTACAGGGTCACCGATCCGGTGAAATACCTCTACAACAGCCGGGAGCCGGTACAGATCCTCAAGCTTCTGTGCCAGAGCTATATCCGCGACACCATCGGCCTTTACGGGGTGGACGACGTCATCACCACCGGCAAGGCGGAGATCCAGGCGGCCATCCGCGACAAGATCACCGCCCGGCTGGAAAAGGAAGACCTGGGCATTGCCCTGGTGAACATCGCCATGCAGGACGCGGAGCCGCCCACCTATGAGGTGCAGCAGGCCTTCAAGGCGGTGGAGACCTCCAAGCAGGAGGCGGAGACCGCCATCAACAACGCCAATAAGTACGCCAACGAGCAGCTGCCCGCCGCCAAGGCCAACGCCGACCAGATCCTGCAGCAGGCGGAAGCTTACAAGGAGTCCCGCATCGCCGAGGCCCAGGGCCAGGCGTCGCGTTTCTCCGAGTTGTACCAGGAGTACGCCAAGTTTTCCGAAATCACCCGTCAGCGGCTCTTTTATGAGACCATTACCAAGGTGTTTCCGGATATGAAGGTTATCATTGTGGGGGGGGTGTGAAATATGTGTTTTTTTGACGCGCAAAAGTAATACTTTGTTTTGACATGGAGTTGATTTGTGCACGTTTTTATTGACTAATATAGTCACGGAGTGGTGAAAATTCAAAAAATGTCAAAAAAAATGCAGGTGCGGAGGCGCACCTGCATTGCGTAGGGTAAGGTTAGTAAGGATTGTTACTTCAGGACTTTGCGTCCGTTGACTATATAGATGCCCTTGGGCGCGGTGCGCCATATCACTGGGCGTCCGTGGAGGTCATAGACCTTGGTATCGGGGTCGAGGGTGTCGGCCTTCAGGCTGGTGACTGCCACGGGTTCGGAGATAGTGAAGATGCCGTTGACATATACGAGGTAGTAGTTGCGTGCCTCTCCTCCGCTGACGGTGATGGGGTATGTGCCCATGGGGCTATCGGCGGTGACGGCGCACTGTATGGTGGGCGCTGTTAGTAGCACGCTCTCGTCATCGCTGCCCTTCCATCCGCTATAGCTGATGGTGAGTTCGGGTGATACTTCATCGTCTTCGTGGCGCTCCTTGTCGTCGGCAGTGACGGTGAGGGGTGCCTGCGTGATGGTGAAGGTGGCGTTGTCGGTGTCCTTGTATGCTCCCTTGCCGGTAACGGCTACGGTGGCGGTGCCCACGTCATGGTTGTCGCTGATGGCGAGGTCGTAGTCTTCACCCTCTAGGAGTGTGGATTCTCCATCTGCCACTGTCACCTCGGGGGTGATATCCT
>CADAGW010000328.1 GCA_902787475.1 uncultured Eubacteriales bacterium | reverse complement strand
TTCTTTCTCGGCGTCCTCGTCGGTGGCCTCGATGTTCTCGGCCTTGATGATGGCGTCGATGGTCAGGCGGGTCTTCACGTTGGTCTCGGCCTCGGGGCGGATATTCTCCTTGAGGGAATCCACGGTCATGCCGGTATATTCCATATACTTGTTGAAGTCCAGACCCTGATAGCTGATCCGGCGGCGGATGTCGTCGATGCGGCCTTCCACTTCGCTCTCGATCATGGCTTCGGGGATATCCATCTGGGCGTTCTCCACAGCCAGGCCCATAAGCTCGCTCTCAAAGGCGTTGGTATCCCGCTGCACGGCGTCCTTGACCATCTTTTCCCGCACAGAGTTCTTGTATTCCTCGAAGGTGTCAAATTCAGACACGTCCTTGGCGAACTCGTCGTCCAGAGCGGGCAGCTCCTTGACCCGCAGGCTGTTGAGCTTCACGTGGAAGTTGGCGGCCTTGCCCTTCAGGTTCTCGGCATGATAGTCCTCGGGGAAGGTCACGGGGATGTCCTTCTCGGTGCCGATCTCCATGCCCACCACGCCGTCTTCAAAGCCGGGGATGAAGGAGCCGGAACCCAGGGTCAGGTTGTAGCCCTTGGCGGTGCCGCCCTCGAAGGCCACGCCGTCCACGGTGCCCTCATAGTCGATGTTGGCCTGATCGTCCAGCTTCGCCGCGCGGTCCGTCACGTCCTCGAAGGTAGCGGCTCTGTCGCGGGCCCGCTCGATCTCGGCCTTCACGTCGTCCTCGGTGACCTCGGTGGTATTCTTATGAACCGCCAGGCCCTTGTAGTCGCCCAGGGTCACGTCAGGAGACACGTACACCTCCACGGAGAACTCCAGGTCCTGTCCGTGGGCGGCGTTTTTCAGGGTGAACTCGGGGCGGGAGACCACGTCCAGCTTGTTTTCGTCGATGGCCTTGGAATAGACCTCGGGGAATATGTCTTCGATGGCGTCCTCATAGAACACGCCTTCGCCATAATGCGTCTCAATGACCTTGCGGGGCGCCTTGCCCTTGCGGAAGCCGGGGATATTGATCCGGCCCACGTTCTTGCGATAGGCGGCGATGATGCCCTTCTCAAAACGGTCGGCGTCCACCACGAAATCGATGCGCACCTTGTTGGAAGAAAGCTTGGTAACCGTAGCGCTCATGAAAAGTACCTCCTGCACGCGCTCATGGCGCGTAATGTTCCATTTTTAATCCTATTGATTTTACCACAGGGACGGAAAAAAAGCAATATATTCAGGGTTGCGCCACGGGCGAAAATATGTTATGATCTTGTTCAAAGAAATCGCAGGAGGCGGATACACCATGGATTTTTCCCAGGAACTGACCCGACGCAGGCTGCTCTTTGACGGCGGCATGGGCGCGCTTCTCGCCTCCATGGGCGTGAGGACGGAGTGCCCCGAGGAACTGGGTTACGAGCGCCCGGAGCTGATATCGGGCATACATTCGTCCTATAAGGACGCAGGAGCCAACGTGATCATCACCAATTCCCTGGGCATGCACCCGGTGAAGCTGGCCAAAACGGGCCGGGCGGAAAACGCCGAAAAATGGACCCGGCAGGCGGTCATAAACGCCAAAGCCGCCGGAGCGGACTTCGTGGCCCTGGACATGGGCACCACCGGAGAGTTTCTGCGGCCCGTGGGCTCCCTGTCCTTTGATGAGGCATATGAAGGATACCGCCTCGTCGCCAAGGCAGGCAAAGAAGCCGGCGCGGATATCGCCCTCCTTGAGACCATGACGGACATCGCAGAGGCCCGGTGCGCCTGCCTGGCGGCCCTCTCCGCCGGCCTTCCCGCGGCGGCGTCCTTCACATTCGAGAAAAACGGGCGGACGCTGACCGGCGGCACTCCCCAGTGCGCCGCCATCACCCTCGGAGCCGCCGGGGCCATGGCCCTGGGCGTAAACTGCTCCGGCGGTGCCCAGGCCATGTTCGCGCCCCTCTCCGCCATGCTCAGCGTATCCCCCCTGCCCATCATCGTACAGCCCAACGCGGGCCTGCCCATCACCGACGGGGGGGGAAACACTGTATACCCCGACGGCCCGGAGGCCATGCTGCCCCACATGCAGACCATACTCGATATGGGCGCTTCCGCCATCGGCGGCTGCTGCGGCACCACGCCGGACCACATCCGCGCCTTCGCCTCTCTGGACCTCTCCGCTCCCCCCGCTCCCGCCTGGGACGGGCAGGAGTATATCTGCTCCGCCCGGGCCTTCATCCCCGCCAAGGAGGCCCTGTCCTCATCTGTCGAGATCGGCGAAGCGGATGACCTCTACGACCTGGAGGACGGCGAATGCGGCCTGATCACCCTGGACGACGTGGACGACATCCCCGCGTTCCTCCTGGAGGCCCAGATGGCCACCTACCAGCCCCTCATCTTCAAAACGGACGATATGGACAAGCTCGCCTGCGCCCTCCGCCTCTATCCCGGCGCGGCTGGCGTGGTGACCTCTATTCCCTCTCCCCTGCCCTACGGCGCCCTGCGCCTTTGAACCATCCTGCAAAACAGGCGACCCCTCCTTGTGGAGAGGCCGCCCTTTTCCATATTTACATGTAATCGTCCAGATCCTCCCGATACGGCTGGGGCTTCCGGCTGGTCCGGGGCTTTCCGTAGCCATACTTTCTGGGCCGGGACGGTTCCTTTTTCTCCTTTGCCTCTGTGCGCACGTGGACATACACATGCGTCTCGCCGTCCCCGGACGGGGTCTGCGGCCGCCTGGACGCCCACACAACAATCGCTCCCGCAATCGCAAAACAAATCAACGGCACGATCAGCGCCACGCCCATACAGCCCGCCCCCTTTCCTCCATTACATTCGATTCGCTGTTCACTTCTTTTTGACTGTTTTATTGAACGCCAGCGCGGGGATGCCGCTGCCGCCCCGCAGGTCGGCGTTTTCGGGGGTGATGGTCAGGAAGAAGGCGTAGCTCACGCAAGAGGCGTCCGCCCCCTCGGGC
>CADAGW010000327.1 GCA_902787475.1 uncultured Eubacteriales bacterium | reverse complement strand
AAGCGCGCGGGCCTTGGCCAGGTAGATCTCCCCGCACCCGGCGTCATACAGGGCCAAAAAGCCCATGGCGATGGAGGCGGTGGAGGCGTCGATGGGCACGTACCAGCCGTACTGCTCCAGGCCCGCCGGGGTGTGCCACAGGGAGGTGTCGTAGGGCTCGCCGTTGTCCGGCGCGGCGTGCTTCCAGGGGTAGGGCCGCTTCCATACCACGAACTGATCCTCCGCAAAGCGCATGAGCTGCACAGCCTGCTCCATGGCCCGGGGATCGTCCCGGTGGTACCGGGCGAAATACTTGGCCAGCATCACGGGCCCGTAGTGGGTCAGGTTCATGTAGCTCGTGGACAGGGGGCTGTCCTCAAACTGCCCCTCCCAGTTGTAGCTCATCAGCTGGGTGTCGATGACGTATTTGACCGCCCCGTCAGAGAGCGCCTTCCACCTTTCCTCTCCCGTGCGCTCGTAGAGGCTCATCAAAAAGGGCGCCACCTGCTGCATGGGGGAAATGTAGTTGGGAGACACGGGCTCTCCGGTGGACGTGGAGCGCACCAGGAACCAGCTTCCGTTATTCTCCACGGTCCTTTCGTAGTATTCCCCGATCTTCAGGGCCTCGCGCAGGTACTTTTCGTCCCCGGTGGCCTTCTCCATCTCCACATACATGTGCCCCGCCTGGGCCGGATAGATCATCATGCTGGTGCCCATATGAGCCTGGGCGGCGTGCCAGTTGGGGGAGATCACGCCGTACTTTTCCGGATCCGGGCAGAAGTCCAGGTAATACGTGGGCGGCAGGTCGCGGAGGGGATCGTCTCCCCTGGGGGTGATGGAGATGAGGTAATCCGCCGCGTTCACGGCCACCCGCATGGCCTTTTCCCCGTCCTCCGGGCACAGCCGGGCGTAGGAGAGCATGGCCTCCGCCAGGGCCCCGATCATCTTGCTGGGATAGGAGTTCAGGTCGTAGGTGGGGTCTGGCGTGCCGTTTTCAAGCCAGTGCTTTATAAAACTTTGCCCCATGGCGAACCGGTACGCCTTCACCGCGCACTCCCTGTAGGAGCACACCTTCTCCGGCGTCTTTTCCGGGAAGGGAGCGAGCCTAAAAAACGTCCTGGCTCCCACCGGCGCGTATTCCTGTCCCTTTTCGTCCAGCGCCGTCACCGTCAGCTTCACCACGCCCTCGGGAAGCTCCCGCCAAATGGGGGTCAAAAGGGCGCAGCAGTCCTCGTCCTCGAAGCTGTGTACGCCGCCCGCCTCGTCCACGGCGGTGTAGCGGTAGCGCTTGCAGTCCCGTATGGCGGTAAAATGAAAGGCGGGCACATACATAAACTCCGTGGATTCCACGTTCCAGAAGGGCAGGCCCCGCTTGACGCCCCATCGCACCGTGGTATTGGGATCGCAGCATTCCTCAAAGGCCTGCCTGGCCAATTTCTCTCTGTCCATATTCTTCTCCTTCCCCTGGGCTTTGGCGCCGGATCCATCCCGGCGCATTTGATTGTACCACACTCCCCGCCAAAATTCAACCGGCCAAAACCACAATGCCCCGGGGTCGGCCATCGCCCCGGGGCAAGCGGTAACAAGATAAGAGAGAGACAATAGAGTTTTGGAGAGACGATCTATGCGGCTCGGTATGTGCGTGGCCGACGCACCAGCCTTTGGATCGCGGCGCATGTACGCCGCGGGGTGTTCGGTGAGGTTTCCCTCAAAGCATGGTCAAAGTATACCACACGCTCTGTCACAGAACTGTCACACAAAACCGGCCTTTTTCGCCCTTCCGTTGATTTTTTATCCCATTTCTCCCAGCACCATTTTCTCGATCACCGCCGCCTCCCCGTCCTCCAGGTTGGAGGGGGCCACCAGGCGGCACACGGCCTTGAGACCCTGCATGGCGTTCTCCATGGCCACCGGGAACCCGGCGGCGGAGAGAAGGCTCACGTCATTGAGCCCGTCCCCGAAGGCCATGATCTCGTTTTTCTGTATGCCCAGCATGTCCGCCAGCCTTCCGACCCCGCTCCCCTTGGCTCCCTCCGGGCCGTTGAGCTCGATGTTGGTGTCGTAGGCCGAGGTCACCTCCAGCCCCTCCACCTGTTTCAGCTCCTCCCAGGCCCTGGCCCGGTCGGCTTTGTTCTCCGGGGTCACGTCCAGCTTTTCCACCCGGATCCCCGGCTCGTCCAGCAGGGCCGTGAGGCGTGACTTTTCCCCCGGCGCGTGGGTCTCCGAATGCACCTCTCCCCCGCAGAACACGTTCCCTCGGGCGGGATAGGGGGAGACGATCTCGAAGGCCCGCCTGCACAGAGCCGCGGGCGTGGCGCTCACAAACACCTCTCTGCCCGTTTTCACCTCCACGCACCTTGCCCCGTTGCTGTGAAGGTAATAGCGTATGTCCTCCGACGCCCGGATCCATTCCGGCACGTGGCACCCGGCCCGGCCCGTCACCGGCACGAACACCCCGCCGCGCCTGGCGAAGGCGGCGATGGCGGAAAGGGTCCTTTCCGTCACCTGCCCTCCCTGCCCCAAAAGCGTACCGTCCAGATCCGTGGCGATCAACCGTATCATTTGTTTCATCCCTCCCTGTGTATCATACCCTCCCCGGCTCCCTTTGTCAATGCCGCTTTTCCTCT
The DNA here is from genome assembly GCA_902787475.1 of uncultured Eubacteriales bacterium. Taxonomy (GTDB): domain Bacteria; phylum Bacillota; class Clostridia; order Christensenellales; family Aristaeellaceae; genus RUG13279. The sequence continues at coordinate 359 of CADAGW010000327.1, read as the reverse complement.
TCGCCGCAATTCCGTTCCCATTTTCGCCTTATATTCACTCCAGGCCATTCTTTCCACAGAATGGGATTGATTTTCTCGCCGTTCTGATGTATAATTACATAAATGTTAGTCTCAGGTGGTGATTCAATGCACTCCCAGGCGGATCTGAAAAACGAAAGAGAATACACGGCCCACGTACAGCAGATACTGTACGGTGTCATTGCCCAGTCCGAAAAGCACGCCGGTTTCCAGGACGAAACCATCAAAATGATGCTCTCCGACGCGTGGGACGAGCTTCGCATGCGCCCCACGGCCCTCTCCCCCCAGGATCTGGAGCAGCTGAACCAGAACCACCATAAACTAAATTAACAGAGTTCTTA
>CADAGW010000326.1 GCA_902787475.1 uncultured Eubacteriales bacterium | reverse complement strand
GATGCAAAAGTGGACCTATATTGCGCCTTGTTTTTTTCCTCCGCCAATGCTATAATGGCATCATCAAAGGAGCCGCAGGCTCGGACGGAGGACACCATGTCGGACGCAGGCAATTCCAATCGGATCACCCGGCAATACATCGACTCCCTGCTCATCGAGACCCGGTATCTGGACTCGGTGTGCCCCACCGCCCAGTATTCCCTATTCGGCGAGACCTTTGCCTCCCCCATCATGACGGCGGCATTGAGCCACCTGGACCGCTTCATGTTCCCCGGCGCGGCGCTGGCCCTGTCCCAGGGCGCCAAGGACGCGGGGTGCGCGCTGTGGTACGGCATGGCCGAGACGACTGAGATCGACGCCCTTTCCTCCACCGGGGCCCGCATGATCGAGATCATCAAGCCCTACGCCGACAGGGAGGAGATCTGCCGCCGCATCCGCCACGCGGAGGAAAAGGGCCTGCTGGCGGTGGGCGTGGACATCGACCATTCCTTCGGCCCCGAGGGCGGGCCGGACATCGTCAACGGCATAGAGATGCGCCCCCTCACCAGCCGGGAGCTTTCAGACCTCTGCGCTTCCACCCGCCTCCCCTTCGTCGTCAAGGGGATATTGAGCGCCTGGGACGCCGACAGGGCGTTAAGCGCCGGGGCCCGGGGCCTTCTCATCTCCCACCACAACAACCGCATCGAATACGCCCTGCCGCCCCTGGCCATACTGCCGGAGATCAAGAAAATGGCGGGAGATATCCCCCTGTTCGTGGACTGCGAGATCCAGAGCGGCATGGACGCCTTCAAGGCCCTGGCTCTGGGGGCCAGCGGCGTGTGCATCGGCCGCCCCCTCATGACCGCCATCAAAAACGGTATGGCCGCGGGCGTCACCGCATACCTGAATCATGCCGCCGGAGAGCTGAAAAAGGCCATGGCCTTCACCGGCAGCCCCGACCTGGCCCACATCGACCCCGGCGTGATCCACAGGATATGACCGCGCCCAATCCGCGCTTCCCTGAAGGCATATTCCCTTTGTAAACGCACGAAAAAGGCGCGTCCGCCTCCCTCCATGGAAACGGACGCGCCTTTGCTTATTCTGTCATTTGCCTTCCGCGAAAGCCTTCTTTCCCTTTTCAAGCCGGATCAAACACCGTATCACGCGCATGGCGCAGGCCTGGGCCTCCGCCCGCTCCAACAGTCCCTTCTGGATGGCGGGCACGGTGTCCCGGCTGCCGTCGGGCCGCCCGGGCGTGCCGTTCTCCCCGGGCATCAGCACGTCCACCTGCCCCCGGATCCGGTAGGCGTCGTTGACCAGGCCCGGGAACTCGGCGCTCTCCCCGTTCTGCATCCACCAGTCGGTGATCACCAGCCCGTCAAAGCCCCACTCGTCCCTCAAAAGCTGCACGCACAGCTCCCAGTTGTAGTGGCTCCACACCCCGTTGACCAGGTTGTAGCTGGTCATCACGCAAAGGGGGTGCCCCTCCTTCACGGCAGTCTCAAAGCCCTTTAAGTATATCTCCCTCAGCGCCCGCTGGCTCACCCTGGAATCGTTCCGGTTCCGGTGCCTCTCCTGGTTGTTGCAGCACAGGTGCTTGGGGCATGCCCCCCGTCCCGTGGACTGTATGCCCCGCACCACGGCGGCGGCCATTTTGCCCGTAAGGAAGGGATCCTCGGAGTAATACTCAAAGTTCCGCCCGCACAAAGGATCCCGGTGGATGTTCATGCCGGGGGCCAGCAGCACGTCCGACCCAAAATGGGCCATTTCCAGCGCCACCAGAGAGTATACCTTCTCCGCCGCCTCCGGGTCAAACGCGCTGGCGATGGCGGTGCCGCAGGGCAGCAGCCCCACCATAAACCGGATCCGCACCCCGGAGGGGCCGTCGGTGGTGATGGCGGCGGGCAGTCCCCGGGCCCTGAGCCCTTCCGTGACCCCGCCGAAGGCCCCGGCGTTGCCCTCCGGGCCGTAGCAGGAGTTCATCTTCCCCTGGCCGTGGGTGATGTCGTCCAGCTCCCCGTCGGTCAGCTGGGCGCAGAACGCCTCCGCCAGGCTCTCGTCCCGCAGCACGTCCTCAAACCGCAGGGGCTCCTTCCCCTCCCTGAGGGCCTTGGGGATGTGACTGAGGATCTGGGCCCGCAGGTCCTTCTCCCTGGTGGGCGCGTCCTCCCATTCCATTTTCCCGTCCCGGTTCACCATTCGCCTGAACCCGTTTCTGGGGGCCATCAGTTCTGTGTACTCCCCCACCGCCCGGGTCTCTTTCAACCGGATCGTCACAGCGTCCCGGGTGTCCCGCACGCTGCTTCCGATCTCCAATACGTATTCCCCCGCCTCCAGCACCCGGCAGTTTTTGTGCCCGGTCACGCCGCTGTCGTCATAGGGCGCGAAGTCCCGGATATCCACGGCGAACTCCACCGTCTCCGACTCCCCGGGGGCGAGAAGCCCCGTCTTTTGGAAGGCGCAGAGCACCTTTCTGGGGTTGCCCAGCTTCCCCTGGGGCAGCCGCAGATACCCCTGGGCCACCTCCCGGCCCGCCGCGTCCCCGGCGTTTGTCACCTTCACCCGGGCGCGGAGCACGTCCCCCTCCGCCCAGGCCTCCGCGTCCATTTCAAACCGGGTATAGCCCAGCCCGAAGCCAAAGGGATAGAGCACCTTATCCGGGCAGAAGGTCTCAAAGTACCGGTATCCCACATAGATGTCCTCGGCGTATTCGTTGTACTTCTCGCCGCCGAAGTGACCGCTGGAGGGATAGTCCTCATATCTCTTGGCGATGGTGTCGGTCAGCTTCCCGCTGGGAGGCACCCGGCCCGTCAGCACGTCCGCCAGCGCCGTCCCGGCCTCCATGCCGCCCTGCCAGGCATACACGACGGCCCCGACGCCGGGATACCGCTCCGTCCAGCCCATGTCCACCACGTTGCCCGCGTCCATGACCACGCACACCCGGTCAAAATGCCGGGTGACCTTCGTCAGCATCTCCTCCTCCGGGTCGGT
>CADAGW010000325.1 GCA_902787475.1 uncultured Eubacteriales bacterium | reverse complement strand
TCATTGGGCTTACTTCGCCGCATTTCGCCCACTGGGCGGCGGCTCCGTGCGCCCCTTTGGAATCCCGTTTTCCGCCTTCGGCGGGGAATGATTGATAATGCAATGCAATGGCTGATTCACATAATGACAGGAACAGGGCTTGGTGAGTAAATCATGCAATCCCGCCCGAAGGGCGGCAAGAAGGGATTCTTAAGGGCCTGGGCCCTTAAGCGCGGAGTCCGAGGCCGCGCAGGCCTCAGCGCCTCCTCCGTACCCCCTACGCTGCCTGGCTGACGCCGTCCTCGTCGCGGGTGAGGCGTTTGACCCAGTGGTAGCGGTTGCAGCGCACGGCAGCGGCGCCGCATTTGAAGACCTGATCGGAGTTGAGGCAGGCCACCACGGCCACTGGGGGCCACTTCCACACGAAGGCTGCCAGGGCGGACACGGGGAGTACGATGCACCAGATGCTGATCAGGTCGTTGATGAGGCAGAAGCGGGTGTCGCCGCCGCCCCGAATGATGCCGGAAATGGTGGGCATTTGATAGCCCATGCCAACGGTGCACACGCACATGACCAGTATGAACTGGTTGGCCAGATCCATGGTCTCCTGGGGCAGCTTGTAGTAGGAATAGACAGGGCCCTTGGCAAGGTAGAGAAGGCAGGCCGAGAGGACTCCGATGACGATAAAGAGCACCTGGAAGGTGCGGGTGTATTCCTTGACCCGGCCGAAATCCCCGGCCCCCACCGTCTTGGCCATCATGATGCCGGAGGCGTTGCAAGCGCTCTGGGAGGCCGCCTTGAAGAGGGAATAGAGGGTGAAGGAGGCGCTGCTGGCCGCCACCGCCACCGGGAGCATATTGCCCAGGATCACCGTCTGCAGGGCGTTGGAGCAGCCCCACAGCCCGCTGACCGCCACCATCGGCGCGGATACTCTGACGAAATCCCAGGACAGGGTCTTGTCGTATCGGAAGAGATCGGTCAGGCGCAGGCGGAGCTTCTTGTCGAAGAAGGCCACATAGAGCACCACCAGCGCCAGGGCCCCCAAGCGGGAAATGAGGGTGGCCATGGCCGCGCCCCAGGAGCCGGAGCGGGGGATGAGCACGGCGTTGAGGCCAATGTTCACGATCAGGGTCTCCACCGACACGAAGAAGGACACCTTCACCGTCTCCACGCAGTTGAGGGCGCTGACCAGCACCGTGGTCACGGCGAACACCACGTAGGAGTATTTGATCACCGACAGGTAGGTCACGCCCTCCCGAATGATGTCCGGCTCCCGGTTGAATATGGTCAGGATCTGATGGGGGAACAGGGAGCAGGCCGCCAGCAGGATCAGCGCCAGCCCCACACCCGCCGCGAAGGCGAATGCCACAAGCCGCTTTATGGGGTCCGTGCGCCGCTGGCCCCAGTACTGACTGCCCAGCACCGTGATGCCGCTGCCCAGGCCGCCCACCAGGCACTGGAGAAGGAACTGTATGTGGTTCACCTCCGTGGCCCCGGAGAGGGCCGCCGGGTTGGTATAGTGGCCCAGCATGATGTTGTCGGCCAGGTTGACGCTCAGGTTGATCACGTCTTGTAGCACCAGCGGGAAAAACAGGCTCACAAAGGTGCGGTAAAAGCGCTTGTCGCGGGTGAGAAGCATAGATATGGCCCCCAGTTGCATATTCGCTTCATTATAGCCCCCTTTGGCCGGATATGCAAGGGGCCGGGGCGGACGCTTTCGTGAAGATTCTGCGACCCCGGAAAACAAAAAACGGACATGTTTACAGTTTGTTCATATATTATCTATACACCTTTGATATAGTGAAGAAAGCGGAAAGGAGTGGGTATCCGGCATGATCGAAATACAGAACATATCCAAAAGATATGGCGACAAATGGGCCGTAAAGGATGCCTCGTTTACCATTCAAAAGGGTGAGATACTGGGTTTCCTGGGCCGAAACGGCGCGGGCAAATCCACCACCATGAACATCATCACGGGGTACATATCCGCCACCAGCGGCAGCGTGAAGCTGGACGGGTACGATATATTGGCCAATCCCAGGGAGGTCAAGCGGCGGATCGGATATCTGCCGGAAATGCCGCCGCTGTATATGGACATGACGGTGGACGAGTACCTTCGGTTCGTGGCGTCCATAAAGGAGGTCAAAAAGACCCAGGTAAACAACCACTTAAGCGATATCTGCGAGCTGGTGCGCATAGGGGACGTGCGCGGCAGGCTCATCAAAAACCTGTCTAAGGGATACAAACAGAGAGTGGGCATGGCCCAGGCGCTGGTGGGGAACCCCGAGGTCATCATCATGGACGAGCCCACGGTGGGCCTCGATCCCATGCAGATCATCGAGATCAGAAAGCTGATCAAGGACCTGGGCGCGGATCACACGGTGGTCTTGTCCAGCCACATCCTCCACGAGATCTCGGACGTGTGCGAGAGAGTGGTCATCATCAACCAGGGCCAGATCGTGGCCCAGGACACGCTGGACAACCTGACCAAGAACATATCCGACACCCGGCGGCTGAGGCTCAGGGTAGAGGGCCAGAGCCGGGAGCTGTATAAGATCATCCGCCAGGTGCAGGGGGTCCGGCAGGTGGAGGAAATGGGCGTCAAGGAGCCCGGCACCGCGGATTTCCTGGTGGTGGCCGGACGGGACAGCGACGTGCGAAAGCCCATATTCCAGCTGCTGGCCAACCGGGGCAGCACCATACTGATGATGCGGCCCATGGACATAGAGCTTGAGGATATCTTCCTGCAGCTGACCAACGACAAGGAGGAGGCATAGGCATGTTCGCGGTGTGGAAACGGGAATTCCAGAATTATTTTCTCACGCCCATAGGCTATGTGTTTATGGCCATGTTCCTTTTGATGGCCGGCATATTCTTCTATCGGGGCAATCTGATGAAGAGCTCCGCCGACATGACGGGCATGTTTTCCAATCTGTGCTACATATTCATGCTGATGGTGCCCATACTGACCATGCGGCTTCTCTCTGAAGAGC
>CADAGW010000324.1 GCA_902787475.1 uncultured Eubacteriales bacterium | reverse complement strand
CGTCTATCTCCTCTATTTCATTGAGCGGCAGGATCACCCGGGCAAAATCATGCCCCTGGGGCACCTGCTCCCGCCTCTCGAACCGTCCCCACCATTCTCCCCTCTGTTTTACCGGCGGCTCCGCGGCCACGGCGGCGACTTTCTCCTTCGCCTCCGTCCACGGGTGGGGCCGTCTCTCGCCCCGCTGTCTCAAAAGCTCGTCCAGCGCCCGCCGGCGCATATCGTTGACCTCCGACGACCGAAGCGCCAGCCCCAGCGGGTTGTCCACCTCCACGCTCCTGGCGAAAAAGGGCGTTCCCCCGGTCTTGACCAGGTTTTTCTCCCATCCCAGCTCCTTTTCCGCCCTGAAGGGCTCGCCGCCTTCTATCGTTGCCTCCCTGTCCCCTTCCCGGGCGGTGAGGCGCGCGCCTCCCTCCCGCACTTCCATTTTCAACTCCACCGGCACGCTGGCCCTTTCGGCCCGGTACAGCCCCGCCAGCTCACCCAGCACCCGGCCCGACGCCTCCACGTCCTCCTTCCGCCGTATGCCGTACATGCTCCCGTCCCGCTTCCCGTCCAGATACCCCTGGGTGAACCCGGACCGGGAGAACACGTTTTTCAGCGTCTCCTCGCTGTATTCCTTCCCGTCCAGCGCCGCCCGGCAGGCCGACACCGCCGCCGCCACATACTCCGGCCGCTTCATCCGCCCCTCGATCTTAAGGCTCCTGACCCCCGCCTCTTCCAGCTCCTTAAGCCTTGAAAAGTAGGAAAGATCCTTCATCGACAGCGCGTACTCCCTGCCCTTGCACCGCATATTGAGCCGGCACGGTTGGGCGCACAGCCCCCTATTCCCGCTTCGTCCCCCCAGCATGGAGGAAAAATAGCAGGCCCCGGACAGACACACGCACAGCGCCCCGTGGACGAACGACTCCATCTCCACCCCCACCCGGGCGATCTTTTCCATTTCGCGAAGCTCCGTCTCCCTGGCCAGCACCAGCCTTGAAAAGCCCATGTCCTTCAGGACCTTGGCCCCCTCCACATTGTGCACCGCCATCTGGGTGGACGCCACCCTGCGTATGGTGGGATAGTGATCTCTGAAATACGCCGCGGCGGACAGATCCTGCAATATCACCCCGTCCGCTCCCGACGCCGCCACCTGATCGCAGGTCTCCTGCAGGGCCTCCATCTCGCTGTCCATCACCAGCGTATTCACCGTCACGAACACCTTCACGCCCCGCTCGTGGCAGTACCGCACGCTGTCCTCCAGCTCGTTCTCCCCAAAATTGGCGGCGTTCCGCCTGGCGTTAAAGCCCTTCGCCCCCAGATACACCGCGTCCGCGCCGCAGCGCACCGCCGCGATCAGCTGTTCCTGTCCCCCCGCCGGAGCCAATATCTCCATCATCCGCGTATACCTCCCTATTATCCCCTATTGTACCACACCCCCCGCCTTTTGTCATCCATTCCGCCAAAATTGCCGCCATCCCATTGAAATCCCCATCCCTTTACGCTATAATACCCATGGCGTCAAGCCGCGTACCACCGCATTCATCCATATAAGGAGGCGTCCCCATGCTATACGTCCACCAGGTCCCCCATGGCGAGCCCCTGTTCACCCTCTACTCTGTCACCGTCTCCGGCGAGAGCGCGCCCCTTTCCTGCGCCAGGGTCTCCGCCATGCCCTACAACACCGTCTGGCCAGGCCGCCAGCGCCCTCTGGATCAAACCGAAATGGCCGCCTTCCTCTCCATGGAATCAGACGGCCCGGTGGACATCGAGGTCGCCTATCCCTCCGCCCCCACCGAGGTCACCGTCCGCCCCCTGAATAGCGGCGTGAAGGCCGTTATCGACGGCTCCTCCGTCCGCTTCACCCTCCCCGGCCCCGGCCAGTACACCTGCGAGGCCGACGGCTTCCACAACGCCCTGCACATCTTCATCGATCCTCCCAAAGACTGGCGCATCTCCCCCGACGACCCCGACGTGCTCTACTTCGGCCCCGGCGTCCACCATGTGGGCGGCGTATACCTGCGCAGCGGCCAGACCGTCTACATCGATCGGGACGCCGTGGTCTACGGCGCCTTCTCCGCCCTGGCCCAGCAGAATGTCCGCATCTGCGGCTACGGCATCATCGACGGCAGCTGGGAGACCCGGGTCACCGGCGACGGCTTCTACCTCACCGACTTTGAGCGCCGCCTGCCGGATCTGGACGAGGAGGGTCTGAAAACCTTCCTCCGTGACCAGCGCATCCTCTGGGGCAACGTCCGCTTCCTCAACTGCCGCAACGTCCGCCTGGAGGGCGTGACCCTCCGGGACTCCGCCTCCTTCAGCGTCATCCCCGCCGGGTGCCGCAACGTGGACATAGATTACGTCAAGACCATCGGCATGTGGCGCTACAATTCCGACGGCATCGACCTGATCAACAGCCAGAACTGCGCCATCCGCCACTGCTTCCTCCGTGACTTCGACGACTGCATGGTGATCAAGGGCGTCATGGGCTGGGACACCCTCAATAATGAAAACATCACCGTGGAAAACTGCGTCATCTGGTGCGACTGGGGCCGGGCCCTTGAGATCGGCGCGGAGACCTGCGCCCCCGAATACCGCAACATCATCTTCCGGGACTGCGACGTGATCCACGGCTCCACGGTGAACTGCGACCTTCAGCACCACAACCACGCGGACCTTCACCACATCCTCTTTGAGGACATCCGCCTGGAATACACCCGCTATCAGCTTCCGGACGTGTACCAGCACGACATGACCGCCCCCTACGCGCCCGCTCAGCCCTACAAGCACCCCGACCCCTTCGGCATCTACATGTTCGATCTGGGCTATTTCTGCACGGACTACCGAAACGGTACCGCCCACGACGTGATCTTCAAAAACATCCAGATCCTCGCGGACCCCGGCGTCCCGGCTCCCACCCCCACCTTCAAGGGCCTCTCCCAGGAGCACGGCATATGGGACGTGGTCATAGAAAACCTGACCGTCAACGGC
>CADAGW010000323.1:2980-6568 GCA_902787475.1 uncultured Eubacteriales bacterium | reverse complement strand
AGCCGGATCCTCCGGGACACAGGAGATCTTGCGTTCATATCTTTCCTTTCCCGCCGCCCGCGGCGGCGCAGAGGCGCGGGGCGTCATTCCCCCATCACGTAATCATATCTTCCGTCGGGCAAAGCGCCCGCCGCCTCCTCACAGAGCGCCTCTATGACCTTCTCCCCGTCCACGCCCTCAAACAGCTCCGGCGCCGCCATCTTGGCCAGTATCACCTGGGCGGCCAGAACCAGGTGCGGCGCGTCCATCATCTCCCGGGACAGGATCAGCACCCGCCCGTTCTTGACGGCATCCACGTCCTGCCAGCCCTCCCGGCCCGCCAGGCCCCGACACACCTCTCTCGCGGCATCGTCGCTGCTCGCGCCTGCTCCCAGCACGCTCCCGTCCACCAGCTTCACGATCACGCCGGGGTTTTTCCTCGCCACCCAGCCGTCGTCCACCCGCAGGTTCTCGGGCAGGAGCCGGGCCGACACGTCATACAGCCCCGCGTCCGCGATCATCTTGTGCTCCGGGGAGGATTTGTGCACCGTCACGTGATCCTCCTCCGTTTCCAGATACACGCTGAGCCGCTTGCACTCAAACAGCGACCCCATCCGCTCGTGAAGGAGCACCGTGTAATATGTGAACGCCGACTCGGCCGTCTCCCCGTCCTCCGACACACCCATTTTGTCCGCCTCTTCAGCGGCCACGGTCTGGGTGGCCGCATCCTTCGCCCCGTCGCGGATCCTGTCCGTGGCAGCGGAAGCCTCCTCATCCGTGCGGGGCGAGGCGTCTCCCTCCCCCTCCCCGTGGAGCAGGCGGTCCGTACCCGCCACGATCTCCGCCGGAGCGTTTTCGTCGTATTCCTTTTTCTCCGCCTCCGGGTTGTCCCGGGTCCGGCCGGACGCGCCGTCCGGTTCCCCCATATCCCCGTCGGGCGTCTCCGCCTCCGCGGACACCACGGAGCCTGCCCTTTCGCCGCCTGACTCCCCGCCGGGCCTGTCTCCCGCTCCGGTGACCCGCACCCGGCACCCGCACAGGGCCAAAGCCATCAGCGCCGCCAGCAAAACCGCTCCCCATGCCTTCATATCCACAACCACTCCCTGTACATCAGGCGCAGTCTCCGCTTCCTGTCCGAGCGGGCCTTCATGAGAGCCTCCGTTTCCGCCAGCAGGGCCAGCGCCTCCTCCCGGGCCTCCTCCCCCATCTCGTGGCGGCTGTAGGAGGCCTCCTCAAACAGCGAAGCGCCCCTTTCAAACCGGGCCGCGTATTCCGGGGACACGGATTCAGACAGCCCCTCTTTCCACTGCCGGTAGGGCAGATTCTCCCCGCCCAAAGCGCAGGCGTCCAGCCAGGCCGCGGCGCACTGGAATATGGCCTTCACCGCCTCCCGGACGGAAGGATCCTCAAATACCTTTCTGTCCCTTATGGCCCTCTGCCGCCTCCGGTTCACCAGCGCGAAGGGCACGAACGGCCCCGCCACCACCGCCGCCGTCAGGAGCAAAAGACACGCCGCCCTCACCCAGTCGATCAAGCGGGGCATGGAGATCATCTTTTTTTCCACCGTCACCAGCCTGTATTCCCTGCCTGCCCGGGCCGCTCCATCCCCCTCAGTCAGGGACTGGGTATGCACATGCCGGGTCTCTCTCTCCCCGGCGGGCAGCTCATAGGCCTCTCCCATCTCCTGCCCGGTCAGCCGGCTCATCCGGTCCCGGACAGCTTCAGACGCCGCCTCCGTGGCCTCATCCACCCCCGGGAAGATCAAAGCCGCCGCCACCACCGCCGCGGCGGTCACGAAAGGCCATCCGAAAAACCGGAGCGCCACCAACGCGAACGCGGTCACCTGCATCCACCCCGGCAGGGCCAATCCCAAATACACCTGCGCCGCCGCCAGGATCGCGTACAGTATGGCCGCTATGAGCGGCCCCCGGCTCGCCGCCGCCCAGCCGACCAGCCCCGCCGCGGCCCCGCACAAGAGAACCCAGGCCAACGCCGCAGACTGCCCCTCCGGCACGGAAAAGCGGCTGTACACATAAGCGTTCACTTTTTCGCTCTCGTCAAACAGCCGATTGAGGATCGCCCCCGCCCCCAGCCTCGCCCCGGGCAGGGCGGCCAAAAGAACCAGGCACAAAAGGGAAAAAGCCGGAAAAGCCCAAATCATCGTTCCCCTCGCGTCCGCCGGAGCCGTATTCATTTCCGGCCCTTCGGCCTCCGCCTCCCGCTGGGCCGGCGCTTCTTCCCCATACCGGGCCAGGAGCGTATCCCGCCTGGCGGACAGCTTCCAGTGGATGCGGCTCACGCTGTCCCCCGGCCGGTATTCCCTCACGCCGGTCAAGTCCTCCTCCGTCCCCAGCCCCGCGGCCCTCAATGGCCGCGTCCTCTCCCGGGGCTCGGTTCCCCGCCTGGGCCGGGAAAGCAGGGCCCGGCGGATCGCCGGGATCAGGGGAGATATGATGAAGCAGGCGGCGCATATCCTCGTGCCCGCCCCATTCTCAAAAAAATACAGGCACGCGGCAAAGGCCGCGCACAGCCCGTATTCCCATGCCCGGCGGCTCATCTGCCCCGAAGCCACTTGGGCCTCTGATGCCGGTCCGGGCTCTCCACCGTGCGGATCAGCTCGTCTATCACGTCCCGGGCGGTCCTGCCCTCCGCCCCCTCCTTTACCAATATCCTGTGCCCGCACACGTCCATCAGCACCCGCGCCACGTCCTCCCCGGTCACGTAGTCCCGGCCCTCCATCCAGGCCCGGGCCTTGGCCGCCCTGTCCACAAACAGAGCGCCCCGGGGACTGATGCCCACCTCCACCAGGGGATGCTCCCTGGACGCCATGGCGAGCCTCGTGATGTAGTCCAGTATCTCATCCCGGCTGGTCACCCGCCGGGCTTCCGCCTGCATGGCCAGTATCCCCTCCCGGCTGATCACGTTCTCCACCCCGTCCATGGGGTCCCCCTCCTGCCGGGCCCGCAAAAGGGCCATCTGGGCCTCATAATCCGGGTACCCCAGCGACAGTCTCATGAGAAACCGGTCCATCTGGGCATAGGGCAGCATCTGGGTGCCCGCCGCGCCCACGCTGTTCTGGGTGGCCACCACCATAAAGGGCTTCTCCAGCCTGTGAGTCTCCCCGTCCACCGTGGCCTGCCGCTCCTCCATGGCCTCCAGCATGGCGGACTGGGTCTTGCTGGACGCCCGGTTGATCTCGTCCGCCAGCACCAGGTTGACCCCCAACAATGCGCCGCTGCGGTAGATAAAGTCCCCCGCGGCCCGGTCGTACATGGTGAACCCCACCAAGTCGCCGGGCATCAGATCCGGGGTGCACTGCACCCGCCTGAAGGTCAGCCCCACGGCCCGGCCCAGCGCCACCGCCAGGGTGGTCTTGCCCACCCCGGGCACGTCGTCCAGCAGCACATGCCCCCCCGCGATCAGAGAGAGCGCCAGCTTTTCGATCACGTCCCGTTTTCCGGAGACCGCCTTTTCGATTTGAGAGACCACCTTATCAAGCTCCGGACGCATGCTTCCTCCCGAAAATCCATTGTATACTGCCCGAAAAGCCGGCCAGGGACACACCCCGACCGGCATATACGGTTTCTGTCAGCGAATGGTGATCCTGCC
>CADAGW010000323.1:0-2975 GCA_902787475.1 uncultured Eubacteriales bacterium | reverse complement strand
GGGAGAGGTACATCCACACCGCGTCCAGCACCATGGCGGTGGTGATGGTGCTCTTCTCGTTCTCCTCGGCGGCGGCCTTGAAGATATACGAGGAATCCATGCCGTTGAAGTTGGCGTTGCTGGTGATTACAGCGTACAGGCCATCCTCCTCCAGAGGCTTCCCGTTGACCTCGTCCACGGTGACCCGGCCCAGGCCAGCGGCGGTGAACCAGTTGTCGCCATAGGCCTCGCCCTTCTGGTACTCCACAGCGGTGTCCACGGTGTACACGATGCCCGCCGCCTGCATAAACGAAGCGCAGGCCGCCGCGGTGTCCTCGCCGTAGGGCAGGGCCTGGGACGCCGCCTCCAGCGCCTCCGCCAGCTGCGCTCCGGTCATATACACCACGGCCACCCTGTTGGGATAGGGCAGCACCTCGGCCAGTGCCTCCGCGCCGAACTTGCCCGCGGGCACGTCGGCCTTCAGGTTGCCGCCGTTCCACAGGGCCACCACGTGATCCTCGTCCACGTCCACATGCGTGTTGCCCGCGGTCACGTCGTCCTCTTCAAAATACCCGTTGATGGCGCCGGACACCGCGAACCAGCGCAGGGCGTCCGTCCACAGATCGCCCAGGTTGGTCTCCCCCCTGCGGGCGGCGTCCTGCCCGCCCAGCAGGTCGTATTCCGTATACGCCTCCAGGCTCTCGTCCAGCTCGATCTGGTTTCCGTGGGCGTCGGTAAAGGTGAGGGCGGACGCCCAGGACGCGGCGCACAGGCACATGATCAGCGCCAATGCCATGATCTTCGTCAGGTTCTTCATCGCTTCAAGCCTCCCATTTGTCGTTTGGTCCCGGCACATAAAAAAGGGCCAAAAGCCGCCTTGGACGGCCTTCGGCACCTTCGTGATACCGGATGATGACGCTTTGCCTCTTAAAGGAAATCGGCCCGCTGGGCAGGCCCGCGGTCAGCTTGACTGACAACGGTATCATACCCCCACCGGGCGGTGTTTGTCAACGGCCTCCGCATGAACCGCCGGTTAATTTCTGTCAGGTCTGTATGCTCAGCATCTCCTCCAGCGTCCCGTCGTCGTCAAAGGCCATCACGTCCCGGGCGTCCAGGCGCACTGTGTCCCCGTCATGGAGCCTGCGGTACTCGTGTCCGCTGGCGATGACCCGCACCAGCGTCTCCCCCACCCGCACCCGGCAGTCGTCCACGTCTCCCAGATAATACTGGGCCTCCAGCGTGCCCGTCAGCGGCCCGTTCTCCGAAAAGAACAGGTTTTCGGGCCGGATCGCCGCCTCCACCCGTCCGCGCCTGTCCCCGTCATAGGCCACCGACTGGCCGCCCATGCCGTCAAAATACAGCCGCCCGTCCCGGATCTCCCCCTTGAAGAAGTCCACCTTCCCCAAAAAGTCCGCCACGAACTGGTTGGCCGGGTGGTTGTATATCTCCTCCGGCGACCCGGACTGCTGCACCACGCCCCGGTTGATCAGAAAGATCCTGTCGCTCATGGCCATGGCCTCGGTCTGGTCGTGGGTCACATACACCACCGTGATGCCCAGCTTCTTCTGGATCTCCTTGATCTCAAAGCGCATGGACTCCCGCAGCTTGGCGTCCAGGTTGGAAAGCGGCTCGTCGAGCAAAAGGAGCCTGGGCTCCGCCACCAGCGCGCGGGCCAATGCCACCCTCTGCTGCTGTCCGCCGGATAATTGGCTGGGCAGCCTCTCGGCGTACTGGCTCAAATGCACGATGGCCAGCGCCCTTTCCACCTTCTCCCGTATGGCCGCCTTGGGCGTCTTGTGTATGGTCAGCGGATAGGCCACGTTGTCATATACGTTCATATGCGGCCAAACGGCGTAGCTCTGAAACACCATGCCGATGCCCCGCTTCTCCGGGGGCACAAAGGTCTTTCCCCCCGACACCAGCGTATCCCCGATATACACCTTGCCGCTGGTGGGCTTCTCAAAGCCCGCGATGATCCGGAGCATGGTGGTCTTGCCGCATCCCGACGGCCCCAACAGGGTCACGAACTCCCCGTCCTCAAAGGTCTGGGAAAAGGATTTGAGCACCACATTGTCCCCAAAGGACTTGGTCACGTTTTCAATCGTCACTGTGGACATGGCTGTATCCCCCTGTCATATGGAGAATTCGCCCCGGGTGAGGCGGTTGAGCAAAAAGTTCAAAAGCACCACGATAAGAAGGATCCCAAAGGCCATGGCGCAGCTCATGGGCTGGCTTGTATACGTCCAGTATTCATACAGCTGAAACCCTATGGTCTTTGTGGTGCTGGAGTAGAGCAGCGTGGTCATGGACAGCTCGTAAAAGCTGGGTATGAATATCAAAAACCATCCCGCCGCGATGCTGGGGAAGATCAGCGGCCCCGTGACCCTGCGCATGGTTTTCAGCCAGCTGGCCCCGGAGATCTGGCTGGATTCCTCCAGCGACACGTGGATCTGGCTCATGGCCGACACCACCGTGCGCATGCCCATCATGAGATACTTGATCATATACGCCACGATCAGTATATACGCCGTATTGTATATATTCAGCCCGAAATTCCCCCGCATGGTCATGATGAGTCCCAGCGCGATGACCACCGACGGCGTGCCGGACCCCAGGGTGATCAGGAAATTGGGCACCGACCTCCCCCTGACCCTCGTCCTCTGCAAAAGATACCCCATCACGCAGGCGATCACCAGTCCCACCGTGGCAGCCACGCTGGCAAATATCAGGGAGTTTTTCAGACACCCTATCGTCTCCCCCCGGGCGAACACCCCCGTCCAGTTGGACAGGGTAAAGTTTCCCGCCGTCCAGGCGCTCTTGCCGATGTCCACCTTAAAGGAGGTAAGCAGGATCGTGCCAAAGGGCAGAAGCACCACCACCCCGGCAAACAACCCCACCAGCACCGTCAGCGGCACCCGCCATTTCCGCAGATCCACGATGGCCGGCCGCACGGACTTTCCCGACACCGTGATATACTGCTTCCTCGCCAGCAGCAC
>CADAGW010000322.1 GCA_902787475.1 uncultured Eubacteriales bacterium | reverse complement strand
GTGAGGTAGGAGAGCTTGGTCATGCGGGCTCCGTAGAGCCTGCCCCGGGCCAGGTCGCCCGCGCCCAGTTCGTTGCCCACCATGATGCCCGCGGCGCTGGCCAGGCCGTTGCACAGGCAGCAGGTGAGATCCCGCACCACCGCCGCCAGGGAGTTGGCCGCCGCCGTGTCCGCGCCCAGGTGGCCCATGATGGCGGTGTAGAGGGTAAAGCCGATGCCCCAGAAGAAGGTGCCGCCCAGAAGGGGGAAGAGGCATTTGGCGAAATCCCGGGCCAGCACCCGGCTGCGCGAAATGAGGGCGGAGAGGGTGGGACGGATGTAGGAGGGGCCGGCGCTGAAGACGACGGAGAGGATCAGCTCCACCAAGCGGGAGATGAGGGTGGCGACGGCGGCCCCCTCCGCGCCCATGGGGGGCACGCCCAGAAGGCCGAATATGAACACGGCGTTCAGGATGATATTCAGCAGCACCGCGCCGCAGCTGATAAAGGAGCTGGTGGCGGCGTGGTCTGTGATCTTCATCACCGTGAGGTAGCACTGGGACACGCCGGTGATCAGGTATGACCAGCCGGTGATGCGAAGGTAGCGGACGCCGATGTCTATGAGCTCCTCCCCGGCGTATATGGACATGAGCTGACGGGGGATAAGAAGGCACCCCGCGCAGAAGAGGGCGGAGACCAGGCCGCCCACCCGGAGCATCATGGCGAAGAGCTTGTGCAGGGTGGATATGTCCTTTTTGCCCCAGTACTGGGCGCCCAGTATGGAGCCCGCGCCTGTGACGGCGGAGAGGAACATATTCTGGACGAACTGGATCTGGGTGGCCTGGGCCACGGCGGCCATGGAGTTTTGATCCACCCGGCCCAGCATCATGGCGTCCGCCGCCGCCACCGCCGCCAGCATCAGGCTCTGGAGGGCCACCGGCAGGGTGATGCGCGTCATCTTGTGGAAAAAGACCTTGTCGGAAAACATATGATCCCGCATAGCGAACGTCCTTTGCGTACAAAATCAGGTATATGATAGCAGAGGCGGATGTAAATATCAATGATTTTTGGGATAAGTATTGAAATCGGGGCGAAGAGGAGGGGAAGAACGGTTTTCCCCTTGCAATTTGGCGGGCGATTTGCTACAATATAACCAACGACCATATGGGAGGATCGAAACGTGAAGAAGATATTGGCGGCGGTATTGGCGCTGTGGATGATGACGGGAGCGGCTCTGGCTCAGGAGGGGCGGATCGGCATATTGGTGCCCCAGGGCGAGGCCGAGGGGGCCGCGGCGGCGTATTGGGCCGAGGCGCGGGCCATTGAGCTGGGGATCGAGTACATGCTGTGCGTGTGCGAGGACGAAAAGACGGGCCTGGAGCAGCTGGACGATATGAACGTGTGGGGAGCCGAGGCCATCGTGCTGTATCCCAAATTTGAGGGGGCCCAGAACCTGGCCGACCAGGCCCGGGACGTAGGGCTCAGCGTGGTGAGCGTGGACATGGCCCTGGACGGGGCGTTTCTGGCCGACGCGGACGACTACGACATCGGCGTGAAGTGCGCCTATGCCGTGGCGGACGCCCTGGAGGGGGCGGGCGAGATCGCGGCGCTGGTGACGGAGGAGGCGGGGGCCCAGGAAAGGCTCATGGGCTTTACCGACGCGCTGGAGGAAATGGCGCCCAACGTCAATGTGGTGGAGGTATCGATCGTGCCCCAGAGCCGGGCCAAGAGCCGGGAGGCGGCGGAAAATCTGCTTGCCGCCCGGGAGAGCCTGGACGGCATATTCGTGTCGGACGACAGCATGGCCCTGGGGGTGTGGGACGCGCTGGACGCCGCGGGGCGGACGGACGTGTGCGCCGTGATCTCCTGCGGCGGGCGGCAGGAGTGGCTGAGGCTCATTGCCGACAGCGGGGACGTGAATCTGTTTACCGCCCTGCGCACCGCCGCCATGGCGGAGGACGCCGTGGATATGGCCTATGTGCTCTCCCGGGGCGAGGCGGCGGAAAGCGTCCGCATCAGCGACGCCCAGTTGGTGGGCCGGGAAGAGGCAGGGGCCTATCTGGACGAAGAAAATCAGTATTGACAATATCGTTTTGCGAGAAAAGGCCGCGGCGTGGAAAGCACATGCCGCGGCTGTTTTGATGGAGGGAGTATGGAGGTCGTTCGCCTGCGGTATGGGAATACCAATACGTTTTTTGTGAGGGGAGATATGGGGGGCCTGTTGGTGGACACGGACATGGCCGGGAGCATGGGCAGGTTTTTCAAGGCCCTCAAGCGGGCGGGGATCCGAATGGGGGACATATCCTGGGCCATGGCCACCCATTTTCACCCGGATCACGCGGGACTGCTGGGGGAAATGCAGGCAATGGGGGTCCGGGTGCTGCTGCTTAAGGAGCAGGAGGGATATGCGGGGTATTCGGACAGAATATACGAGAGGATGGGGGCGGAGTACAGGCCCGTGGACAGGGCGAAGGCGCTGTTTTACGAGGGCTACAACTGCGCGCAGGCGGTCATGGGGGCCTTTGCTCCGGATGCCGGTCTGTCCATGGAGGACGCCTGCCGGGTCAGTGCCAACTTCGGCGGCGGCATGAAGATGGCCGCGACCTGCGGCGCAGTGACCAGCGCCCTGATGGTACTGGGACTCTACGGAATCGAGGATCCCGTGACAGTGGGAGAATTGTTCCGCACTGTCAGGGACAATCACAACGGGTGCCTGAACTGCGCCGACCTGCTGAGGATGAACAGGGAGGCCGGTGGTGCCAAAAAACCGCACTGCGACGGTATGGTCTACGAGGCAGTAACGCTGCTCGAGCAGATCCTGGCGAAGAGCGGGAAGATTTAAATCGATCAGGTTCCTGTAAGCTCCACCGTGGAACCATTTTGATCTCAAAGCTATAGAGCTTCTATTTTTGAAATACGTAAGCAAAGGGAGTGTCGGATGTTCACAGATCCGGCACTCCCTTTTTTATGATGATGAAATCAGAATAATGTGCTGATACCG